>JAJDZO010000382.1 GCA_022824605.1 Acidimicrobiia bacterium | reverse complement strand
CCCGGCCCACGGCGTCGCCCACGGCGGAGAGTGCGGCGGCACGGTCGCCGACGGCCAGCGCTTCGAGCATCGCGTCGGTGGAGACGTCGAGTTCGGCGGCGCCTCCACCGGTGACGATCCGCTCGAGCGCGGTCAGGCTGTCTCGCACCGACCCGCCACCGGCCGACACCGCCTGGCCGACAACCTCGTTGTCCACGTCCAACTCGGCGTCGGCGGCCACACGGCGCAGGTGATCCGACATGATGTCGGCATCGATCAGGCCCAACTCGAACACCTGGCAGCGGCTCCGGATGGTGTCCACCACCTTGTGGGGCTCGGTGGTGGCCAGCACCCAGGTCACATGGTCGGGGGGCTCCTCCAGAGTCTTGAGCAGGGCATTCTCGGCGCCGGAGGTGAGCATGTGGACCTCGTCGAGGAGGTACACCTTGGCCCGGCCCGGCGATGTGAGATTGACCCGTTCGAGCAGGCCCCGCATGTCGTCGACCTTGTTGTTGGAGGCGGCGTCGAGTTCCTGAAGGTCGAAGGAGCGGCCCTCCTGGATCGACAGGCACGACTCGCATGCGCAGCACGGCTCGCCGTCGTCGCCGAGGTCGGTGCAGTTGAGCGCCTTGGCCAGCACCCGGGCGGTGGATGTCTTGCCGCTGCCCCTCGGTCCGTGCAGCAGGTAGGCGTGGCCGACCTTGCCGGTGCGAACTGCGGTCTGGAGGGCCCGCACGACATGGTCCTGGCCCTTGACTTCGGAGAACTTCTGGGGTCGGTAGCGACGGTAGAGGGACTGGTAGGCCACCGCGCAGGACTCTAGACGTAGGGTGTGACAGCGCGCCGACGCCGACGCCCCGCGGCCGGTTCACGCCCCGTTCGACAGAGCGGCGCCCGCTTCCGGGAGTGACGGCCAGGCTGTCTGCGGCACCCGGGAGGATCTGCTGAGAGCTGCTGCCTTCCGGCCCTGACCCGGTTCACAGGCACCCGTTGCACAGGACCCGGCCGTCACACCCCGAAGCGGGCGCTGTCATCGCACACGATACCCTCACGGGTCCGAACCCGGGACTCCGGGGCCGGGGAGGGTTGCCAGAGCGGCCGAATGGGCACGCTTGGAAAGCGTGTGAGGCGAGAGCCTCCATGGGTTCGAATCCCATACCCTCCGCACATTTCGATGAAACAAAGTGTATTTGAACTGTACTTATAGGCTCAGATGCTTAGCATGTCATTACTTGTCCTACTAACCAGCTCCGCAGCCAGGAAGCTCGGTGTCGGGCCAAGCTGCGGGCCTTCGCAGCAATTGTGACCGGGTGGGTAAGCCTCTTCAGCCTTCTCATAGAGGCGGGGCACAGCGATCAACCAGATTCTTGGAACTGGTGATAGAGTAATGGAAAACGAGTGGAAAACTCTGGGAGAGCGCCGCCCCTTGCCCCTGTTCCAAATCCCTGAGGCACCAAGGTACCGCCTGGAACGGGCACCTCTGGTGCAGGCGCTCGCGCAGGTGCGCTATCCGCTCATCGCCGCGCTTGAGACGCTGCCGGGTGTCGCACCACTGCAGGAGGCGCTCCGGGAGGCCTTTCCGTACATGGAGCAGGAGCGGGTGCAGGAGGTCTCGCTCGTGATCGGCCCCGCTGGACCCGCGGGCGGCGCCAGCGATGCATCGGTTACATGGAACCTAACGAACGACGCTGGAACGCTCGTTGTGATCGGCGCCGGTAGCGCCACGCTCTCCGCTGGTACCTCCTACACCACTGTCGAGGCATTCTCGGACGACTTCAAACTCATGTTGCGCGCCCTGAAGTCGGTGGGTGTGCCACGCTGTGACCGTCTCGGGGTCCGCTACCTCTCGATGGCCGCTGGCCTTCCTGGCGAAGACCGCTCGTGGCGACGTTGGTTCAAGCCCGAGCTGCTTGGTTGGGCGGGTTCTGAAGCCGTTGCTGATGGAGTGCTTGAAACATCGGTCAACCAGGTCATGTTGAGGACGCCGCCAACTGGCGATCTGGCCGGCCCTCCAGCCGATGTCCAGGCAACCGTACGCCACGGTGCTGTGCCGGTCGGGGCCGACGTTCCAGGCATTCCGCCGCTTCAAGTGCCGGACCCGTCGTACCTCCTAGATCTAGACGTCTACGTGGCTGGGCACCAGCCGTTCGATCCCGAGAAGATTCTCAAGCAGTTCGAGATGTTTCACGGGCAGATAGACCGTTTCTTCCATTGGTCCTTGACACAGGAAGGGGCAGAGCACTTTGGCATTGTCCACTAGCACGAGCCTGACAACGGCTGGCGTTCTTGATCCGTCTGCGGTCGAAGTTCATCCTTGGCGATCCACGCATCGTGACGCCACAGTCCGCTTACGACGCCTAGAGGAACGAGACGAGCTATTCGATCTGTGGGTCAGGACGCCCGAGATTGCGAGTCGACCAGCCCCTCAAGCGCAGCGGCTCACGCAGGAACTCCTCGGGTGGACAGGATGGTCTCACCGCAGCCTGGCCAACGTGTTGGAGATTTCACATCCGACGGTTTCGGCTCTGGAGCAGGGCACGTCGCCAGCACGAGTAGGCGATCTGTTCGACCGGCTTGTCGAAGTGCACGAAGTCGTTAGGAGGGTGCATTTGATCGCGGATCGCGACGCTCGGAGGACCAGCCAACTGCTGAGCACCCAGTCGGAGTCCAGTGGCACCGCTAAGGACCTGCTAGCAGACCGGCGTCCGGCCGAGGCGTATCTTGCCGTGCTGGATGCGCACAGCCCGCGACGCGTCGGCCCGATGATGCAGAGCATCTGGCCATCGAGAGCTGGCGACGCCACAGTCGATTTGGCTGTAGATCCAGAGTGAGGCCGCGACGCGATGTCCGACCTTCACACCGAAGGGTGGCGACAGGGAAGCGTTGTCTCATTTGAGTTGAGGACGTCTCACCTAACGACCAGCGAA
>JAJDZO010000105.1 GCA_022824605.1 Acidimicrobiia bacterium | reverse complement strand
GAATAGGCGGGCGAGCGCGCTCCATACGGGCGAGGCCGTGGCCCGAGCGGCCCGTGAGCGCAGCGAACAAGAGCGGGAAACACCCCGCCCCGACGCGACAAACCTGCATCCATCTGCGCGCCCTCTCAGTTGACCATGTTGGCAATGGTGTCGACCATCTTGTCGAGCAGCCAGCCGATCCGGCCCGAGCTCGTCGCCCAGGTCAACAGCAGCACGGCCACCGCGGCCGCGCCGACGAGGACGAGGGCGTACTCGGCGGTGGTTTGGCCGCGCTCGTCGAAGCGGCGACGCGCCGACACACAACGCGTCACCAACGTTGAACAGATTCGCAAGATCATTGATCTCTCCTTTGAGGTGTAGTCGGCAACTGAGTTCTTCGCAGCACGCCTCGGCAGGCACACGCCCGCCACACCGCCGCCTTCACGACACCAGGCCCAGGTCGGAGACGGTGCCCACGAGCAGCGGAACAACGGTCAACAGGCAGAACGCAGGAAGCACGCAGAACACAAGCGGGAACAGCATCAGCACCGGCACTCGCCGGGCAGCCTCCTGGGCGCGCACCCGGCGCCGCCGCTGAGCCTCGTCGGCAGCCCGCTGCAACGCGGGACGCAGCGGCGTACCGTCGACCTCGGCCGCAGTGACCGCGTGAACGACCGGCGAGACGCTCGGACCGAGACTGTCACGCAGCCTGCGAACCGAGTCGACGAACGGCTCCCCGGCCGCGGTGCGCCTCACCACCGCACGCAACTCGGACCGGAACGGCTCGGGAACTCGGGGGCCGATGTCGGACAGCGCCGACACCGTGGGCCAGCCCGCGCCGACCACCAGCCCGAGCAGATCGATGACCTCAGGCAGATGGCGATCAACCTGCAGCACGCGCCAGCGGCGACGGGATCGGCGGCGAGCAACGATCGTTGCGGCCGTTGCCAGCAGCACCACCAGGCCGCCCGCCGGTCCGAACGTCACCGCAACCAGCGCAGTGGCGAGGGCCGCCAGCGCGACCAGGGCCTCGTCGTCGCGCTCGACTGCGCCCCTCGACAGCCATCGACCCAGCCGCGACAGAACACCCCACACGCCACGGCGGGTCGAGCGGTCGGGGCCACGGAGTCGGCGGCGGGCGGCGCGGCGGGTGACGCCGCGACCGTCGAATGCCACCAGTACCAGCAGAGCCGCGGCGACCGCGGCAGCGATCACGCCCATCGGCTGACACTCCCGCAACCGGACCGCCGAAGGTTCCGAGGCCACGACCGAGTGGGCTCGCCGTTCACGCCCATCGGCCCACGCTGCGGCACAGGCGATCCATCCACCACAGGCCCAGAACCTCCAGAACCAGGCCGACGAACAGCGACACGAGTCCCAGCGGAGTGGACACCAGCCCGCTCAGCGCATCGCGGTCCACAAGCGTGATGATGACCGCGAATCCGACCGGGGCAGCCGCCACAACCACGCCGGAAGTTCGGGTCTGAGCGGTCAAGGCCCGGATCTCGTCGTCGAGAGCCCGACGCTGACGCAGCGACGCGGCCGCACGGTCGAGACTGGCGGCCATGGCCGCGCCGGAGCTGTGCCCCAGAACCAGCAGCGCGGCAGCCGTCTGTCGTTGCGACGCGCCGGCGGTCCAGTCGTCCAAGGCCTCCGCGAGGCTCAGACCGCCACGCACCCGGCGCACCACCTGACCAAGACCGGTCTCAGGCAGTTCGGCCGCGGCCGCGTCGAGGGCGGTCAACACGGAGGCACCCGACCGCAGCGCACGGGCGGTCAACTCGAGTGCCTGCGGCACGGCGTCGGCCCGCCTCGACCGACCCGCCCAGTGACTAATCACACCGAGCCGCCGAAACGGGACCAGGCGCCGCAACGCGAGGGCGTCGGCGGTGCGTCCCCGGGGCCGAGTCAGCGACACATCAGGCATGAGCGCAACGAACACGAGCACACCGGCCACCAACGCGGTCACGGCACCGCCGCCCCGCACGGCGCCGACTTCAACGCCAGGATGAGCCCTGCGAGCACGGACGCGGGCATCATGGTCACGGCACCGCCGCCGCGCTCAGGCGGGCGGGGCGAGTGATCGGGGCGCACACCTCTGCGTCGTCGGCCAGGACTCTTACCCGGTCGTGGCCGGTGACCTCGGCGACCGCGGCCAGTCGCCGGGTGCCGTCCGGGGATCTTCCCAGGTGCACCACGGCATCGATGGCTGCGGTGACGTGATCGCGCACCGCGTCCACTCCGAGGCGCTCATCGGCGGCGGTGGCCAGCGCGGCCAAGCGGCGCAACGCGTCGACGGGACCGTTGGCATGCACGGTGGACAGGCATCCGGCGTGACCGGTATTGAGAGCGTGCAGCAGGTCGAGAGCCTCCGGGCCGCGCACCTCTCCCACCACCATCCGGTCGGGACGCATCCGCAGCGCATTGCGCACCAGATCTCGGATCGTCACCGCCCCGCCGCCCTCGCGCGACTCGGGCCGGGCCTCAAGGCGCACCACATGGGGGTGGTCGAGCTGCAACTCGGCGGCGTCCTCGATGGTTATCACCCGCTGCTGGTGGCCGACCCGACCGGCCAGCGCGTTGAGCAGCGTGGTCTTGCCCGCCCCCGTCCCGCCGCTCACGACGAGATTGGCGCCCCTGTCGACCAGCTCCTCCAGGAGCGACACCACGGGCGGATCTGCGAACATCGCCAGGGTCACCTCGCGCACCACGAAGCGCCGGATCGTCACGTAGGGGCCGTCGACAGCCACCGGCGGCACGGCCACATGCACCCGCGAGCCGTCGGGCAGCCGACCGTCCACGCAGGGCGTCAGCTGATCGACCCGGCGGCCCAGCGGCGCCACGATCCTCTCGATGACCAGATCGACCGCGTGACGGTCGAGCGACACCCCGCTGCGGCTCACGGTCCCGCCTCGCTCGATCCACACCGGCCCCGGGCCGTTGATCATCACCTCGCTCACCGACGCGTCGGCGAGCAGCGGCTCCAGAGGGCCCAGCCCATGAACCCGGGCCGCGACCCGGGCCACCACATCGTCGACCACCTCGGTGGCGGTGAGCGGAGCCAACGCCCGGACGATGCCGGCCATGTCGACCGGCGGCGTTCCGACGTCGGTCATGGTGTCGATCACCTTGCGATGAACGGCATCGACCAGGGCGGCGGAACCGTTGGCGCAGCCGTCGCGGGCGTCACCGGCCTCGGCAAGGTCCGCCCTCGATCCCCCGAGCGTCGCCACCGTGGCGCCGGTCATGTCGGCAACTCGAAGCGCCTCAGCGGCGGCGGGAGCATGCTCACGATGGTTCCCGCGTCGACGGACCGGGCTACTCGCGGATCCCAGGCCACCCGTTCCACGTTGGATGCGCCGACCGCGGAGGCCACGTCGCGTGTCCGCAGCGCCCGTCCGGGCTCCTCCACTAAGACAACCCGGTCGTAGGGACCCGACACCTGTTGAGCACGGGTCAGGGCGAGATAGCACGCCCTCAGAACGCACACCGGCCGGTGGGGTTCGGCCAACTCGGACCGCAGCTCGAACGGATCGAGCCCCGCGTCCACCACCACCGGACCCATCCGGGCCAGCATCTCGAGGGCCAGCACCAGCCGGCGCCGCCCCTCGTTGAGTACCTCGGCGCCGGGCTGGGTGCCCCAGCGGAGCAGTCTCAGCCCGGGAGCCACATCCTCGAGCAGCCTGCCGATGGCGTCGGCCGCGACGCCATCGCCTGCAGCCACCCAGTCACCGATGCCGGGCTCCGACGGCACCGACCCAGCGATCATGCCCAACAGGGCAGGCTGGTCGCCGGTGAGGTCCACCAGCGTGGCTTCGCGGTCGTCGGCGGCCAGGCGGACGGCGGTGGCTGCGGCCACCACCGACGTGCCTACACCGCCCTTCACGGACCAATACCAGACAATCATCTGCTTCTCCCCGCACGTCGAGCTACATGACGGCGGGACTTCGCAGCAGTGAGGCTCCACCAGAGCGCCGATAGGGCGCTGTGGCGACCGACCCGGTGTCCAGCGAACCGGGTTCGGTGGCGGGACTTTACAGATGTTCTAAGAAATTACAACTGATTCAGTTATTAATTGATCATTTCTATGATCGACGCGCCGGAATGGAGCAGCTTCTCGGCCGGCTCGTCATCGAGCAGCGGCACCACGAACGACTCGACGCCATGTGTCTCGGCGAGGCGGTGAAGCTCCTCTCCGCACTCGCGGGGGGAGCCGGCGATCACGAAGGGCAGCGCCCACTCGTCACGCACATGCTCGGCCGCGGCCTCCAAGCCGTCGGCCAGCGCAGCCCTGATGACCGCGGCGTCGGCGTCTGTGAGCCCGATGGCCTCCTGCACCTCCGCGGGCGAGTCGACCAGCCGGTAGGTGAGGTGGGGCTTGATGGCGGCCATGGTGTCGTCGTCGGTCACCAGCATCGTGGAGTAGGAGATGCGGGGGCGGTTGCCCGCAGCCGCGCCCGCGGCCTGAATCCGCTCCACCGCTGGGCCCAGGTGCGGCTTGAAGATGAAGTCCACCAGCACGCCGTCGCAGGCGGCTCCGCCCAGCTCCAGCATCCTCGGACCCCGTCCGGCCAACCAGATCTCGGTGCCGGCCCGGACGTTCAGCAGCGACGCCTCACGGAGGCTCACATGGCTGCCATCGACACTGACGGTCTCGCCCGCGAACAGGCGCCGGCAGGCGTCTATGGTCTCGCGCACCGCGGTGAGGGGCCGCTTCCGGGCGATGCTGAGCGGATCGAGGGTGAGGCTGCCTCCCGCGCCGATCCCGAGGAAGGCCCGACCGCCCGACAGCTCGTCGAGTGAGGAGATGGCCGACGCGGTGGCGCCGGCGTGACGGGTATAGGGGTTGGTGATGCCCGGACCGACCGTGAGAGTCTGCGTGGATGTCGCGATGGCGGTCAGCGCCACGTACACGTCGCTGGCCGCGAGCCCCTCGTCGTACACCCAGCAGCGCTCGTAGCCGAGACTCTCAGCGAGCTGGGCAAGCTCCACCGCCCGCCCGACAGACCCATGGGGCATCACATTGAACGCAGGCCGCACCACAGTACTCACCCTATTGTTGAGCAAGGCGGGTCAGTACCGCCTCTAGCACGGCGCCGCCCACGGCCAGGGCCTTGTCGGAGATCTCCCAACAGGCCGACGGTTCGCTGCGGGGGTCGATGTCACCGATCTTGAGCCCGACATGCACCCTCGTCCCGTCCGCGATGGCACCCCGCAGCACGCCGTCGAAGGGGGCGCGGACGGTGGCGCCGCCCACCTGCCCGATCCGCTGGCCCTCAGCGACCAGGTCGCCGATGGCCGCCTGCCAGGTGACCGTCCCGGCGAAGGGCGCCCTGAGCACCCGGTCGTTGGATCGACCTCCCAGCTCGGCGGGTTGGCGGGTGTCGGGCTGGGCCGAGCCCGACCAGATCACCCGGCCCAGCCGATGGCCCCGCATGGTCTCGATCACCGCGTGGCAGTCGCTGCCCGCGGTGAAGCCCGGCCCGAGGCCTATCACCAGATCAGCATCGCCGATGGAGGTGTCGATGTTGCGCTTGGCCAGCCGGGCGTCCACCACCACATCGGGGCGCAGCGGCTCGAGCCCGGCCAGCGACGGGGCCACCATGACGGCCACGTCGCCCCGGCCGAGCGTCTCGGTGGCCTCTTCGGTGGTGTCGGTCCGCACGCCTCTCATTGCTTCGACGCTGACCTCGCCGGAGGTCACGGCGGTCGACAGGGCGACCGTGCGTCGGATGGTGAGCGGCTCGGGCAGCTCCAGAACCACCACCGGCCAGCCGGCCCGAGTGAGCCGCCAGGCAACGCCGGTGGCCAGGTCGCCCCCACCCCTCAGGACGCACAACGGCCGCCGTCCGGCGATCTTCGCCGCAGAACCGGACCCCGAGGCCATCACGGCAGGCCCAGAACCGGGACCGGAGGCCGTGACGGCGGGCCCAGAACCGGACTCCGAGGCCATCACGGCAGGCCCTGAGCCGGACCGGAGGCCTCGACGGCGGGCGCGGCGCAGGCGACGGTGGGCTCAGGCTCGGCGATGGGCGATCACCTCGGCCATGATGCTCAGCGCGATCTCCTCGGGGGTCTCGGCGCCTACCTCGATGCCGATGGGCGCATGGACCCGATCGAGCGCGTCCGGATCGACGCCGGCGGCCTCCAGGCGGGCCCGGGTGGTGGCCCAGCGGCGCTCGCTGCCCATCACCCCCACATAGCCGGCGTCGGTGTCCAACAGTGCGGGCAGGGCGGCCGAGTCCACGTCCACATTGCGGGTCACCAGCACCACCGAGGTGTCCTGGTCGATCCTGCGGCCGGCCAGCAGTTCGTCGACCGTGCCGATGACCAGCTCATCGAGCGCCCCATCTTCGGACTGGCCGCCGGGCACCTCGCTCTCGGGCGAGTCGCCGCCGGCGACAGGGCGGTCGTCGGCGGCCACCACCCGGAAGCCCAGCCAGTGGGCGAGCTGGGCCACGGCCCGTCCCACATGTCCGTATCCCATGACGATGACGGTCGGCTTGGGCATATGCGGCTCCACGAATATCTGAACATCGCCCCCGCACACGCCGGGGTCTCCCCGGCCGGGGTCGATGAGACGGTACGCCAACAGCCGGCACCGGCCGTCACCGAGCGCGGCGACCGCCTCGGCCACCACCCGGGCCTCCATCTCTCCGCCGCCGACGGTGCCGGAGATGGCGCCGTCACGGAACACCAGCATCTTGGCGCCCGCTCGCCGGGGCACCGAACGCGACGTGTCGACCACCGTGGCCGAAGCCACCGCCACTCCGCCGTCGACGGCCCGGGCAAGCTCGCCCAGCAGACTCACGACCACAGTCTCGCGGCCTGTTCGAGGGTGTGGGCCCGTAGCTGCTCCATGTCGGCGCCGATGACCTCGCCGTCGTCGACGATCCAGTCCCCTCCCACCATCACGCGGCGCACATCCGAAGCACTGCGCCACAGCACCAGTTGGTCCAGCAGGTTGTGGGCCTCCACCGGGGTGGGCAGGCCCCGGGGACCCTCCAGGTCGACAAGCTGCAAATCGGCGTGCCAGCCCGGCTCGAGCCGGCCCACACGGTCGAGGCCCAGGGTGCGGGCCGACCCCTCGGTGGCCAGATGCAACACGCGGGCCGCACTGATCGCGCCCGGATCCAGGGTGGCGGCCCGGTGCAGCAGGAAGGCGCCCCGCATCACCGCGAACATGTCGTTCATGTACCCGTCGGAGCCCAACCCGACGGTGACGCCCCGCTCCAGCAGTTCGAGCACCGGGGCGATCCCTCCGCCCACCTCGCAGTTGGACAGCGGCATGTGCGAGACCCTGATCCCGGAGGAGGCGAGGATGTCGATCTCTCGGGGCGACAGCTGCACGCACTGGCTGGCCTGGAACCGGGGCGAGGCCACCCCGATGCGGTCGTAGAACTCCAGCGTGCGCATGCCGTGGTGCTCTTCGCACCAGCGCCCCTCGTGGACTCCCTCGTTCACATGGGCGTGGCAGAACACGCCGAGATCGGCGGCCGCGTCGAAGGCTTGGCGGATGAACGGCTCCGAGCAGGTGAAGGTGGTGTGGATGCACATGGCGCCCGACACCCGGTCGCCACTCGCCGCGGCCTCAGCGCGGCAGTCCTCGATGAAGCGGACGTTCTCATCGAGCCCGGCCCGGCCGTTGGCGGCGCCCATCCGCTCGGTGGCCTCGAACGACAGCACCCCTCGCAGCCGGCTGCGGGCCACCGCGTCGCGCTCCGCGAACAGCGCGTCGGGCAGGGCGTTGGGGGCTTCGAGGATGTCGAAGAAGCTGGTGGTGCCGCCGGCGGCCAGCTCGGCGGTCACCCAGGAGGCGGCAGCCGCGATCATCTCATGGTCGAGAGCGTTCTCCACCAACGGCCACCAGTAGTCGTCCAGGAAGCCCCAGAAGTCGGCCACCGGCTGAGCCGGGGCGGGCACGCCGTGGGCCAACACCCCGTAGAGGTGCACGTGCGCGTTCACGAACCCGGGCATCAGCACGCAACCCGCGGCGTCGCAGAAGTCGTCGCTCGGGTACCGGGCCCGCAGTTCGCCCACCGGACCGGAATCGTCGATCAGGCCGTCGACCACGCGCACGGCCCAGCGCCGCCGGGGCTCGTCGAGCGCCGCGGTGACCGCCCAGTCAGCCCCGACGATCTCGCCCCGGCTTCCGGATTTATGCACGCGTCTACGCTAACTCGACGGGCCGGATCGCCAATAGCCCGCTGATCGCGCCACGACCTCTCGGCCTCCGAGCGCCGCGGCCAGCAGTCAGTGACGGCATCATCCCCAGCTGGGACCATCGCCATCCCATCGACACCGGAGGCACCAGGTGCTTGACGATGAGGCGCCCCTGCGGGATGGAAGTCGTCGGTACACCAACCTCCGGCGACCATCCGGTACCGTCCTACCTAAAGCGTCGCGCACGGCCGTGCGCCCGTTCAAGACCGCATCGATCGGCCCGACACGAGCACCGGAGGACAGCATCAGCGTGGAGCAACAGGTTGCGGAGGTGTACCTCGCGCTAGATGACGCCATCCGACGCAATGTTCTGATCACGCGCGAGGGCACCCGCGACAAGGAATTCCATTTCCAAGAGTGGTTTCAAGCCAGGCTCCGAGCAGCGAACATCGAGCACACCGTCAATGGAAGAAACTCGTACCCCGACGTCACGTTGGCCGACTCGCCCGAAGGCTTCGAGATCAAAGGGCTCGCCCATCCCGGACGAGTCGCGACTTTCGATGCCAACAGCAACATCCCCACGGGTCTGCACGATGGAAGAACGATCTACTATGTGTTCGGCCGTTATCCCAAGGTGACCGGTAGCAACGAGTATCCCGTCCTCGATCTTGTGCTGTGCCATGGCGATCTCTTGAACGCTGACCGCGACTATGTGCATCAGAATAGGAGCATACAGGGATTTGGCAGTTATGGCGACATCATGATTCGAGATCGCAAGATGTACGTTGTGCCTACACCATTTGCATTGCTTGATGGAACGTCGTTCCGGCGTACCCTCATCTTGCCAGACGACATGAGGATCGAAAACGAACAACTCAAGCCAGTCTCTCAGTTTCTTCGGAGGGAGTCGGCATACTCTCTGTTGGCCTACGAGTTCGATCTGAGATCGAATGATCTTGAAGCCAAACTCGACACGAACCCTAGGAGTGATGCTGAACACAGATTTATTGCCTATCGATGCCACGAGGACCTAGAGCCTGCCATGGAAGACACGCCATGAGCAGACTAGAGTTGTCTTCATCATCCGAATCAATTGATCAATTGTTTGGAACGCCTCCGCTGAATAGCGCCCTTGAGCGCGATTTCCCGAATGTTCAAGTCAGCATTGCAGCGCAGGCCGAGTCTTGGCGCAAGGAGGTTCATCGACCTGCGTCACACACACATAAGTGGTGGGCACAGCGATTGGGCACCGTATTCCGCTCCGTACTCGTGGCAGCATATAGCAAAGACAGCGACGAGGTCCTTCATCGATTGAATGATGGACTCGACCTCCAAGGCATCCGGGCCCTTGATCCCTTCGCCGGTTCGGGCACGACCCTCGTGGAAGCGCAGAAGCTCGGAGCTTCTTGCACGGGCGTGGATATCAACCCCGTA
>JAJDZO010000062.1 GCA_022824605.1 Acidimicrobiia bacterium | reverse complement strand
GAGCGGTACCACCGCGAGTCGCGCTCGGGTACGAACGGATCGGTGATCGCTTCGGGGTGCACTTCGGGGTGTACGTCTGCCTGCGTGTCGGTCATCTGCGCTCCTGAAGCCGGCCTGCGGTCGGGTGCGGTCGACCCGCCGGTCGAGCGTAGGCCATCACATTGCCCTCAGCAATATCTCTCAGCAGTTCTCAGCAATATAGTGAGGCGCCGACGGCCGGACGGCTACAGGTGAGGAGTCCCCGCTCATGCACATCGTCACATCGAACGTACGCCACGCCTTCGTGAAGGGGGCGGCGGGCAACCGCCTGCACGGCCTGGACTTCGGCGGCGAGGGACCCGTGCTGATGTGCCTGCACGGCGTGACCGGCAACGCTTGGAACTGGCACGCGGTCGCGGCCGGTCTCAGTTCGCAACGCCGGGTGACGGCGCTCGACTTCCGCGGCTACGGCCAGAGCCAGTGGTCGCCTGAGGGGGCCTATACGACCTCCGATCACGTCGCGGACCTCGCCTGCGTGATCGGCGCGGCGGGCTTCCCGGGCCCCGTCGATCTGATGGGATCGTCGTGGGGCGCGCTGGTGGCCATCGAGTACGCCGCCGCGCACCCCGAGCAGGTCGGCCGGGTGGTGGTAGTCGATGTGGAGCCCTCGTTCGAGCAGGGCGAGACCGACCTGTTCCCCCGGCCCCGCGACCACGCCGACCATGACGAGGTGATCGCTGCGGTGCAGCGCACCTACCCCAACGCGCCGGCCGACATGGTGGAACTGGTGGCTGCGACCTGTTACGGACCCGTCGCCGGAGGACGACTGGCCCCGCTGCACGACCCCTACTTCTTCGACCGCTGGCCGTTCCGCTCCGACGACCATTGGGACCGTCTCGAACGGCTGACGATGCCGGTCCTGCACGTCCACGCGGCCGACAGCTTCGTTCGAGGCGACGTGATGGCCGAGATGGACCGCCGCACGCCGGACTCGAGCCTGGTCGAGATCGCCGACAGCACCCATGTGGTGCCGGTGGACAACCCTAAGGCTCTAGTTGAGACGCTCGTGCCGTGGCTCGGCGATTGACGGCGGCCTGGGCAACCGGCATCCACTGACCGCGCCATGGACACACGGCACCTGCAGACGACCCACCATCGGCCGATACGGAGCGATCCAGCGCTCGACGCCAGGCCCGAACCCGGCTCAGCCAAAACCGGTTCAGCCGAAACCGGCTCAGTCGAAGCCGATTCAGCCGAGGCGGGTGACATCGCACCGCAACTGGGCCCGGCCGTTCGCCAACGTCGCCGAGCGGCCGGGTTGACGATGCAGGAACTGGCCGACCGGTGCGGCCTCTCACAGCCCTTCCTCTCCCAGATCGAGAACTCCCGGGCGATGCCCAGCCTCTTCGCCCTGCATCGGGTGGCCCAAGCCCTAGGTACTACGACCGTGGGGCTGCTCGACCCCGCCTACTCCGAGGTGACCCTGGTCCGCTCCGACGAGGGCGAGGCCTTCCTGCTGGCCGACGGGGCCAGAACCCGCTTCCTGACCCCAGGCGAGGGACATCGCATCGAGGCCAACGAGACGGTGGCGGAGCCCAACATCGTCTCGGAGGTGATCGTCCACGAGGGACAGGAAGTGATCCGTGTGCTGGAGGGCGCGCTGGAGATCCGCCTGGAGGGCCGAGACCCGATCATGCTCTTAGCGGGCGACACGCTGTCGTATCCGTCGACGACGCCGCACCAGTGGATCTCGGGGGACGCCGGAGCGCGCTATCTGATCATCACCAGCCCGCCGTCGTTCTGAGCCGCTCGGCGCGCCCTGCGTTGCCGGCTCAGCCGATCTGCTTGCGCTTCATCTCCACGAAGGGCAGATCTACCACCCGGGCCGGCACCTCGCCGTCTACGGTCTCGCCGCGCCCGTTGCGGATCTGCCAGGTGAGCGCCACTTCGGTGCCGGCATCGACATCAGGCGACTCGAGATGCGCGAAGCCGATCATCGTCTCGAGCACCGGGCTCCAGCACATCGAGGTGGCGAACCCGGCGCCGGCCCCGCCGATGAGGATCTCGGACTTGAAGTGCCGGTGCAGGCGCGGGCTGAGGAACGGCGGCGTTCCAGCGCTCTCGTATAGGGCTGCGATGCCGGCCGGATCGATGTCGAGACCTCGCATGACCTTGGCTGGGCGGCCTTGCTCGGCCTCGGATTCGAGGGCGCGGCGGCCCACGAAGTCGGTGTCGCGCCGGAGGTTGACCAGCCGTCCGAAGTTGAGTTCTGCGGGCGTGTGGAAGTAGCGGTCGCCGTCGAGGTAGGCGAACTGCACCTGCGCGAACGGCCCGGCGGGGCGGTAGTCCACGCCGATGATGAGCATGCCCGCCTCGACGCGGGTGGCCGCCTGCGCAGCGTTGCCGATGGGCACGGCCCCATGCGGGCGCCCGCGCTCGACGAACACCGAGTACATGTCGGTGGCCGCCTCGGGCCCGACCCACATCTCGAAGCCGATCTCGCCGGTGAAGCCGGTGCGCCACAGCCGGATCTCGTGGCCGTCGACGGTGATCCTCCGGCCGCGCGAGAACGGCAGATCCTCATGCGCGCTGCCGGTGACCGCCTCCATCACATCGTGCGATCGGGGGCCCTGCACGCAAAGAACGCTGTAGTCGCGGTCGGTGCCGAGGGTGTCGGTCAACTCGATGTCGTAGTCGTCGGCGAACCGGCCGAACCATGCGACCATGGGTCCGCCCATGTGGATGAACTGCTCGGCGCCGGTGCGGAACGTGATGCCCTCGTTGACGGTGTGGCCGTCGTCGTCGCAGTAGAAGGTGTAGATGCCGTGGTCGACGTCCACCTTGGAGGCGTCGCGGACCTGCACCCGGTCGACGAACGCCGCCGCGTCGGGGCCCTCGATGATGGTCTTGAACAGCGGGGTCTTGTCCTCGATGCCGGCGCCCTCTCGCAGCGCCATCATCTCGGCCACCTCGTCCACATAGTGATCGACGAGGTGGTACCCGCCCCAGGCCATCCACAGCCCCGACTGCGAGTAAGGCGCGGCCCCGGGGTTCA
>JAJDZO010000077.1 GCA_022824605.1 Acidimicrobiia bacterium | reverse complement strand
GTCGCTTCGCGTTAGGTTCTTAGCGCGTGATGCGGGTGGGCCGCCGACGGCGCTGTGGTGTCGGTGACAGTTGTAGTCGTGGACCCAGCGCGGCGGGCCAGGGTGGCTCACGAGCGAGTTGATGCATCCGTGAGCCCGTCGCGTTCCCGACCACTCAAGGGTCCGTTCTCTTGCGTCCTATCCAATGGGTACTGGATTCATGGTCACTGTCGGGGATGCGGACCGCGGTGTCAGCGGTCGTTCGGGCTACATCCTTAGCGGAGCGGTGAGCGATCCTGGCCCACTGGCCGTTGACAGTCCAATCGCGCGACATTGCGGTACGATCGTTACATGGTGTCCCTCTTCGGCCCGAATCGGGCACTGCGAACATATGCCAGAGCAACATTGGGACGCACAGTCCTGAGTTGGCCAGGCGACCCATCTCGAACATTCGCCGGTCAGCGGCGCCTGGACAATTGACTGCTCCAGATGTCATCGAGGCGGTCCTCGATGCGGCACGAGGAATGTCGAGGCCAGTGTTCCGAGGTCAAGCTAGTTCTGATTGGCACCTGCGTTCGGGAGCCATCGACCGAATCGTTAAGACATACGGAGAGTCGGTCCTAGAAGATGATGCCGATCTCAGGAATATGGTATGGGACTATCTCCGCGAAATTCGCATCGCTACGGAGGTCATCGACGGAGACCGTCTGACGCTCTTGCAGCGGCTGTCCTTCCTTCAACACCTGGGCGCTGCGACCGCATTCTTGGATTTCTCGTTGAGTCCTCTGGTTGCCCTCTGGTTCGCGTGTGATGCCCCACACGAAAAGGACGGAAGGGTGTTTATCATGGACATAGGGAATCCTCAGATTGCAGTAAACGGTCGCGGGGTTGACGAAAGCGAAGGCCTGTTTCGCACAGATCGCATCGTGTACTACGAGCCCGACCGATCGCTGGGTCCTAGGATTGTCGCGCAGCAAAGCATGTTCGTGATCTGCAACCCACCTCGGATTCCGAAACCTCACGTTACATGGGTCGACGTGCCCCTGAACGACAAGGAGGGCATCCGCCAACACCTGTCGCACAGAGGAGTGTCGGATGGTTTTCTGTTCGGAGACCTCGTAGGCTGGGCCCGAGCTAACGATAGATCAAAGCCACTCACACTTGAGGACGCGCTTACGCCTGAGCAGCACAGAGACCGCGGTGCTCTATGGCATCGGGCTGAGAGATTTGAGGACGCACTTAGGGAATATGAAGCTTACGCTGCTGCACTGCCTGATGTCGCCCAGCCGCAGGGTCTGCTTGGTGACACGCTTTCGGCAATGGGGCGGTTCGAAGAAGCGCTGGGCGCATATACGAGGGCAATCGAGCGAATAGGGCACCCGCTTGACACAGGGCTGGCAGCAGCACCGAGTTCGGGTAGTGTGGCCCCTGTGAAGTTGAATGTGCTCTACTACAACCGAGGTAACGTGAGTGCTACGCTTGGTCGTCATGCTGAGGCTGTCGCAGACTTTGATAGCGCCCTAAGGCATGGGCCCGATTTGCAGCGGAACGTGCTGTACAATCGCGGAAACTCGAAGTACATGCTGGAGCGGTTCGCCGAGGCTTACGAGGATTTTGATGCAGCCTGGTCAGCGGGCGAGGGAAGTGACGCGGCACTGGCGCTCGGCAACTGCAAGGTCATGATGGGAGAGTTTCCCGCGGCAATGAGTTGGTATCGCGCCGGCGTGAGACTCCAGAGACCTGAAGGCTCGGCAGCCCATTGCAGCGCGAACGCCATAAGCTGTCGCTCGTTATTGGATGCCCTGGACGGACGAGAGCACGTAGTGCGACCTCAGGGACAAGACGTGTACGTGTATGTCGAGTCACAACCTGGAGTGACGACGTTCCCATTCGCTGGCGGTCGCGGCAATGCTGGCAACACACCATCAGGAATGATGAGAGTGCCCACCGGGGAAGGCTACGAGGGTGTTTCGGGATTCGCCGTCATTATGCTGCCAACCCAAACTTGAACAGCCAATTGTCAATGCATACACACCGTGGGCTGAGGAGCCACCGTAGAACGCGGTGAGGGCCACCTCCGCGCATTCCCGAGATTTCGAATTAGCCTTTCTTGGCGACATTCGGCCACCGAATCATTCCGACGCTTTATCAAACTCGACTCTACCCGACCGACCAGGACGTTCACCGATATAAGAAACGAAGTCGTCACGGGGGCCGCGCCGGGAGTTCTCGGACGGGGCTGTAGTTGAGGATGGACGACTGTCCGGCGATGGCTGCGATCCTTACTATAAACGACTTGCCGTCTGCGTCCGTCAGGTGCAGGTCCTCCTCGCCCGGGACGAAGGGGACCGGCTGCTGCTGCCCGCCGTTGATCACGATGTTGGAGGCGTAGAGGTACGTCCTGCTGCTGGTGTCGAGAATCGGGTTGAGCCGACCGGCAAGGCCCGGCAGGTGGCCAGTCGATTCTGCGAACACAGCGGAACCGCCGCCAGCCTTGGGGGCCAACTCGACTGCGAGAGCTCGTTCCATCGGCAGCCAGCCGCGTTCGACGTGCGCCGCATAGCCCTCGTGAGCCACGAACACCGTCATGGGCAGGTGAACCGAGTGCAGGTCAAGCCGCGCTTCGCCCTCGGCGTCGGTAGGGCTCCGCTTCCAGGTGTTGTTCGGGAACAGGGCCAGTACATCCGCGCCAGCGAGTGGTGCTCCGCCGCTGCGCACCGTTACCACGACGGTGGCCGGATCCGCGCTGACCTCTGCGGCTGGCAGAGTAAGGCAGAGTTCTGAATCATCAATCGGCCGGAACCGAGCGTCCTTGCCGGACAACTCTCTGGTCTCGCGGCTGATGATGGACACGCCGTCGCCGCGCCGCTCCATGAAGTGCAGCCTGCCTCCGGCTCCCTCGACATCGCCGACGCTCATTCGGCCGAGGATCGAGGCGAGCACCTGATTGCGAGTCACTTGCCGCTCCATCATGCTCTCGACGGTCAGGTTGTTGGGCAGCCCGCCTGGTGAACTCAGCTCGAGACGGTCGGCAAAAGCCGACAACCTGACTCTGCTGCCCCGGATCGAGTAGTCACGATGAACAACCGCGTTCACCAGAGCTTCGAAGACCGCCCGCGAGCTGTATTCGGGCAGATCCACACGAGCAGGATCCTTGCGAGCGCCCACACGCATGTTCCGCTCGACAAACGCGAGCGCCTGGGTGATCTGCTCATTGATCGGACCGGCGATGTCTTGCGCGTCAAGCTGTCCGGACGCCCGGTCGTCACCCTTGTAGCGAACGGCGGTGATCTCTGCGCCCGGAACGAACTCCCGCGGCCGTCGGGTGCAAGTCAGAACGCCCGCCACGGTGGCCAGAACCGCGCCGTGGCCGTCGGTGCGCAACAGTCCAAGCTTCTCCAACCCCAACTGGGGGTCGCGCAGACCCTCGGCGCTGAGCAACGGTCTCCACAGCTCCTTGTCAAGGGTTGAGAAGCCCGTTCCAGCGACCGTCTGCTCGTCGAAGCCGGTGAACCGAGCCTGACCCCGCCTTTGCGCCAAGCGCATCCGCTCGTCGGGCAACATGGGCTGTTTGGCGCTGCCGACGCGCACGAAGCTGCCTCCGGGGCTGTCATGCTGCGCGTCCCCTTCCGGAATCGAGACAAGGAGGAAGGATCGTTCATTCAGTTCCCTGCGGTACGCCTCAATCCTGATCGTCGGCTTGATCGAGTTAGTGCAGATCTCCCTGACCTGACCTTCGAGCACATCCAATTGCTCCCGCGACATTCCTGGCACTTCACCCTCGTCGGTCACACCGAGCAGCAGGATCCCGCCCCGGGCGTTCGCGAACGCGGCGATCTCGTCAGCCCAGTTGTTGCGCTGATGCGGCGCAAGCTTGTTGCCACGGAAATCGACGCTCTTGAACTCCCAAGCGCTGTCCTCACCAAGGCGGAGCCGGCGGCGAATCTCGTCGTCTGTGTACGCCATCGTCATCCTGCCTTCGCGCAGCCGCAGCCGTACGTGCCACGCTACCCCGGCACATCGACCGGCAACCTCGATTCGGTCGGGCCTACGTCTTCCGTGGAGGTCGCCCGCGCCGCTGCCCTTCGTGCCCTGATCGGCAACCTCGATTCGGTGGGGCTTACGTCTTCGGTGTGCCGGTACGGTTCGGGGATGGACGCGGCGCCGCTTGATGGCCGCGACGGTGCCGACAACCCCGGCGAGGGCGAGCGTTCATGGCGGGCCGCGGTGGGGCTTGTCGGGGTGCTGGGCGGGCTGCTTGCGGTCGTTTGGCTGTTGAGCCTCACCTCGGACGAAGGCATCGAGAGCGATGCCGAACCTGTGGACGAGGAGCAATTCGAGGCGGCGACCACTACCGGCCCGCCGCCCGAGCCGGACGTCGGCGTCGAGGCTCCATCCGAAGTCCGAGCGCCGGAACGCATCGACCCCGCCGAGCCGTTCAGCCCGCTCCAGGGCCGGTTGATGTACTTGAGCGGCAGCGATGTGGCCCTGCTTGACCTCGCGACAGGAACCGTGGATCGAGTGCCGATCGAAATGTCTGGAGAACGTTTCGAGTTGGCCGCGCTGCAGCTGTTCACCGACGCAAAGCGCACGGTGGGCGTGTCCCGGGCCAACGGTGAGCTGTCCGCCGTGCTTGTCGCCTCCGATGCGCGACTGGCGCCTTCGGCTCATCCTCTCGTCGACTATTGGGTGATCAGCCGCCCCGACGGACCGGACGGCGCCGTCCAGATGAATGCCTGGCAGGACTACGGCATCCTCACCGGCGAGCTGAGGGCGCCTCCGGGATCGGAGGTGGTGTTGGTCCGCGGCGCGGGCGTCGTCGTGACTCCGCCGGTGGGAAAGACATACCGCCCCACACTCACGGGCTTTGAGGTGGCGAGCGAGCACCGGCTCCTCGCCGCCAGCGAGCAGCTGCAAGTGGAGCAGCGTTGCGACGAGCATCTCTCGTGCACGGTGGTGGTGGACGCCGCCACCAACGAGGTCACCGAGTTGCCGCAGGACTTCGTGGCCGAACTGGCCGCCATGTCGGTGTCGCCCGACGGCCGCTGGCTGTTGAACGACACCAGCCCGGCGTGGCTCTTCGACCGACAGGCCGGACAGTTGCGCCTGCTCGACGGCGGCGGCTACGGCGAGCCACTCTGGTCTGAGGACTCGTCCTCGGTGGCCTGGCTGACCTCAGACCACACGCCGACGCTGGTGGTCGCCCAGCTTGAGCCGTCCGCCACCGATCAGGACTGGATCACCGTCGAACTGGCCGGGCTGGACGCAGACCCCTCGCCGGGCTCGTCGTTCCTGCTCGACACAACCGTCAAGCGGACGTGAGTTCGTCCGCGAGGCGTTGACCTCCTCGTGGGAGTCGTCCGGCTCGCTCGACACAACCGTCAAGCGGACGTGAGTTCGGCCACCCCGAAGACCACCCCGAAGCGCACACACCAGATCGCCACCGTGGAGTAGTGGTCCAGGTTGAGCCCGACGGGAATCTCGTAGTTCTGCGAGCCGACGTTGCCCTTGAGGTCGCCGAGGTCGACGAAGTCGTTGTCGAACTCGCCGGCCGGCGCGTCCGGCGGGGCAGCCGACAGGTACACGTTCAGGTCGGGGCCGTTGTCGGTGCGGAAATCCTCGAATCGCAGGAAGCGCTGCCCGCTGCCGTCGCCGAGCACGACCGCGCTGCCCTCGGTGGGATGGGAGCGGTCGATGAACGACCCCGACGACTCCACGATTATCTGAGGCTCGACCGGCTGGGGCTGCACGTCGCCGGAAACCTGAAGCTCCTCAGTGGCCTGGCTCTCCGATGTCGCCCCGGCAACGGTGGTCGGGGTCTCCCCGGCGGGCTCGGCGACGTCCAGAGCATCCTCAGAATCGCCAGGCTCCGATTCGGCGGGCTCCGCCGGCTCGGGCGCCTCAACCCCGGGCTCAAGATCCTGCCCGGGCTCAAGATCCTGCGATGGAGTCGGCCCCGGCATGTCGGGCATCGGCTCGTCCACCTGATCGACCATGGGCATGTCGTCGGCAGCCATGGCCTCATTCATGGCCTCGGCCATCTCCGCTGTCGTCTCATCGCCCTCAATGCCCGAAGGGGCCGGACCCGCAGTGAAGAACGGAAGGGCCTCGTCCACCTCGTCGTCTTGGAAGTACGTCTGGAAGGCGAAGAAGCCGAACACCAGCCAGGCGCCCACCCCTGCCAGCACCACTCCAGCGGGAAGGGCCCATCGCCAGTTTCGTCGGATCCAGGATCGCATCACACCCAGTATCGCCGCTCGACGCCGACAATTTCAGCGCCGTTCGGGCTGGACTCTCCGCCGGGCCGTCAGGATCATCCAGCATCACCGCTCGACATCGCCGCTCGACGCCCACAAACTCAGCACGCCACTCTCCGTGACGGCGCCCGGGATCTACCGCTGGGGCTCGCTCGGGTAGTTTCGTGGCGATGAGCGCGCAAGCCGTGTGGGTGAACGGATGCATGGTCGATCCCGACCACCCGCACCTGCGGGCCGACGACCACGGCGTGATCGTGGGCGACGGCGTCTTCGAGACGCTGCTGGTGGTGCACCACGGCGCCGCGCCGGCCGCCTTCGCGGTACGGCGCCATCTTGAGCGTCTGCGCCGCTCGGCCCGAGTGCTGCGCTTCGAGTGCCCCTACAGCGACGACGAACTGCGGGCCGCTATCACGCTGTGCCTCGACGCTGCGCCCACCGCCGGGATCGTGCGGATCACCGCCACCAGCGGCAGTGGCCCGCTGGGATCGGGGCGCAGCGGGGCGCGCGGTTCGGCCATCGTGATCGCCGGCAACCAGCCGCCGCACTACCCGCCCGGTACCGCGGTCTCGGTCGTGCCGTTTCCCCGCAACGAGCGAGGTGCGATGGCTGGTGTGAAGACCACCTCCTATGCCGAGAATGTGCTGGCCCTCGACCTGGCCCGCGAGCGGAGCGCGTCCGAGGCGATCTTCGCCGACACCCGCGGGCGTGTCAGCGAGGGCACCGGCTCGAACATCTTCTGGTCCGACGGCACCCGACTGCACACTTCACCGCTGGACACCGGCTGCCTGGCGGGCGTCACCCGGGCACTGCTGCTGGAGCACCTCGACATCACCGAGACGCACCTGCCGGTTGAGGAACTCCCCCGCGTTCCCGAAGCCTTCCTGGCCTCGTCAACCCGCATCGTGCAGTCGATCGCGCGGGTGGACGACGTCGAGTTGCCGGTGGTGGACGGAGCGCTGACCACGACCGCCTTCAAGGCGATGACTGAGCTGCTCGCCAACGACATCGACCCGTGACTCGGACCAGTCTCGACGTGCAGACATCGACCCGTGACTCGGACCAGTCTCGACGTGCAGACATTGTGACCGAGTGACCGACCACGATTTGATGGAGCCGGCGCTGGCCGAGGCCCGCTCGGCGCCCGAGCACGGCGATGTGCCGGTGGGTGCGGTGGTCTGGCTCAACGGCGAGGTGATCGCTCGGCGCCACAACGAACGAGAGTTGACCGGCGATCCCACCGCCCACGCCGAGATGCTGGCCCTGCGGGACGCCGCAACACAGCTAGGGGCCTGGCGTCTCGACGGAGTCACCGTGGCCGTGACTCTGGAGCCGTGCCCAATGTGTGCGGGCGCGCTGCTGCAGGCCCGGGTGGTCCGGGTCGTCTACGGCGCCGACGATCCCAAGGCCGGCGCCCTCGGCTCGCTCTACAACCTCGGAGCCGACCCCCGGCTGAACCACGAGTTCGAGGTGGTGCCGGGGGTGCGGGCCGGCGAGTGCGCCGCCCTGCTGCAGGACTTCTTCTCGGACCTGAGGGGCTCCGCAGTCGTCTCGTAGGCCCGCCGGTAGCCTCTGCGGCGGAGAGTTGCCAGAGCGGACGAATGGGGCGGCCTCGAAAGCCGTTGTGGCCTCCGGGTCACCATGGGTTCGAATCCCATACTCTCCGCGCACATGAGAGGCCCAGGGGTGATCCGCTGGTTGCGGCGCGGGCGGTGTTGGGCGCGTTTGGAATGATGGCGGGTAGCCTTCCTTTGGCGGGCGGCGTACTGCTAGAGTGACTTGCTGAGTCGCTTTGTGAAGGGAGCCCGCTATGGCTGCTCATTACACCCCCCCCGGTAGTTCGCGTCGTTGGCGTTCGACGCGCGGCGGCGATCCGATGAGGGTCGCTCGGCGCGGTCTGTGGTTGTGGGGTCCTGGGCTGGCG
>JAJDZO010000341.1 GCA_022824605.1 Acidimicrobiia bacterium | reverse complement strand
GCACCCGACCCCGACACACCCCCACAAGCCGCGCAACCCCCGACACCAACACAACCACCCGAACCCGCCAGCCAGCAACCCGATTGCTCAACAGCCTCCTAGGAAAGGTGGCCATGGCGGTCGACCCCGAGACCCGCGACGAGCTGGGCTGGCACCACGGAATGTGGCAGACCCGCGAATCGTCAATCCATCAGACTCTCGAAGCCCATGATCGCTGGGAGGGTGCAGGCGACGGGCGGCTGCAAGTGTGGTTCGGGTGCCGGTCCGCGGAGCCGGCCTGTGACCTGTCGCTCTATGACGAGGTGTCGCAGCTTGCTCGGGACCGCGACATGGGCATCACCATCCACCTTGCGGAGCTGCCCGCCGACAACGACTTCGCCCGCAGCCTCGGGTTCCGCAGCCACGTCGAACTCGCTCACGGCCACGGCCTGCTCGGGCCTCGCACTGTGCTGGCCCATTGCACCGTGGCCGACGACCAAGACCACCCCATCCTGGCCTCCACCGGCACGTCGGTGTCGCACAACCCGGCCAACAACGCCTCGGCGGCCTGGGGCCCGGCCGCTGTCACGGATATGCTCGAAGCCGGGGTGAACGTGGCGCTGGGGTGCGATGCGGCTCCGTCGAACGCCAACCTCGACCTGCTTCGTGACATGCGCATCGCGTGCCATTCGGCCCGCCAGCGCGCCGGCACCCGCCTGGCCATCGGACCGGAGACGGTGCTGGAGATGGCGACGCTGAACGGTGCCAGGGCCCTTGGGATGGGAGACTCGCTCGGCTCGCTGGAACCGAACAAGTTGGCCGACTTCATCACCATCGACACCGACGCAGCGCATCTGCAACCGGTGTGGAATCCGGTGGCGACCACGGTGTTCGCCGCCCAGGGCGCAGACGTTCACACCGTCGTGATCAACGGCACCGTCGTGGTGCGCAACCGGGTGGTGCTCACCATGGACGAAGCAGCCGTGCTCGAAGACGTGCGCAGCCGCTACCGATCCGTGGCCGCACGAGCCGGTGTCAGCGGGCTGGAATCCGAGTGGCCGACCGTGTGAGCCGCAGCAGGCCCCGGGCTGTCTTTGTGACCCAGCGGGCACCCGTTCACCAGGCGGTGGCCCGAGCCGCTTGCCCCGCCCAGATCGATCTGGACATGCTCGTATCGCCCTGCGATGCAGAGATCATGGATGCGGTGGCCGGCGCCGATTTCCTCATCAGCGAGCGGTCAAGAGAGATACACGCATCCGTCATCGAGGCCGGGAACCGGCTCCAGTTGATCCAACGCCTTGGAATCCAGGTTCACGACATCGACCTCGACGCGGCCCGCCGCAACGGAACCGCGGTGTGCCGCTGGCCTTTGCCGCAGTGCGCGATGGTGGCCGAGCACGTGGTCACACAGATGATGGCCCTGCTCAAACGCACCCGCGAGGCAGAGCAGATCGTGGTGGAGGCCGGCACCGAATGGGGAGCGCCCCAGCGCTGCGACGCCGACACGTTCCGCATCGACTGGTCGCGGATGAAGCAAATCCGCCAGCTGCGGGACTGCACCGTGGGGATCGTGGGCCTCGGCGAGATCGGAACCGAGTTGGCCCTGCGTCTCGACAGCTTCGGCTGCGCACTGCTGTATTTTCGCCGTACCCGCATGCCGGACTGGGCCGAGAAGCAGCTGAACGTCGAATTCACCCCATTGGACGAACTGCTGAGCCGCTGCGATGTGGTGGTGCTGCTGTTGCCCCATTCCGACGAGACAGCGGGCATAGCGAACGCCGGATTCCTTGACAGACTCATGCCCGGCACGCTGCTGATCAACGGCGGAGCCAGCACGCTGCTCGACGAGGAGGCCGTGGCCGAGTCCTGCCGGGCCGGGCATCTCGGCGGGGTGGCCACCGACGGCTACCGCTGGGAACCGGTCCGGGATGACAACCCGCTTGTCGCGCTAGCCGCCGACCCCCGCGCCAACGTGGTGCTGACCCCCCATTCGGCCCAGGCCGGGCTGGTGATCGACACCGATGTGCGCCGGGCCGAGTTCACCAATCTGCTGGCGATGCTTGAAGGCCGCCCGCTGCAGCATCAAGTCGCTTGATGATCCAGACGGATCGCTCGCCTGTGCGGTCGGCTGTCAGCCGGCTGTCGGCAGGAGGCCGCGGTCGGCCATGACCTCTGCTATCTGGATGGCGTTGAGGGCGGCGCCTTTGCGGAGATTGTCGCCCGACACGAACAGAGAAAGGCCGTTGGGGCGGGTGGGGTCGCGGCGGATGCGGCCCACGTAGGACGGATCAGCACCGGCAGCCTTCAACGGCGTGGGTACGTCGATCATCACGACACCCGGTGCTCCGCTGAGCGCTTCAACGGCCCGCTGCGGGCTGATCGGACGCTCGAACGAGGCGCTGATCGACAGTGAATGCCCGCAGTACACCGGAACCCGCACACAGGTGGCCGCCACCGCCAACTCGGGCAGTTCGAGAATCTTGCGGCTCTCGCGGGTGAGCTTCTGCTCCTCGTCGGTCTCGCCGGAGCCGTCGTCGACAAGCGAGCCCGCCAACGGGATCACATTGAAGGCGATCGGCTCCGGGAACTTGTCGCCCGCCTGCAGGCCGGCCGCCGCGCCGTCGAAGGTGAGCGACGGGGCGTCGTCGCCCGCCTTCTGCACCTGTTCGTGTAGTTCGTCCACGCCGGCCAGCCCGGCGCCGGAGACCGTCTGATAGGTGGAGACGACCATGGCGACCAGACCCGCCTCGGAGTCGAGACACTTGAGCGGGGGCATGGCCACCATGGTGGTGCAGTTGGGGTTGGACACGATGCCCTTCGGGATCGAATCCAGCGCATGGGGGTTGACCTCGGACACGACCAGCGGCACCTCGGGGTCGCCCCGCCACGCCGAGGAGTTGTCGATCACGACCGCTCCCGCGGCAGCCACCCGCTCGGCCACAGCCCGGCTGGTGGTGGCCCCGGCGGAGAACAGGCACACGTCGAGGCCGGTGTAGTCGGCGGCGGCCGCGTCCTCCACCACGACGGACCGGTCCCGCCAAGCCAGGGTGCGGCCCGCCGAGCGTGCCGACGCGAAGAAGCGCAGATCGTCCACCGGAAAGGCGCGCTCGTCCAACAGGGCCCGCATCACGCCGCCCACCTGTCCGGTTGCGCCAACAACTCCGACATGCATGGGGCCGCAGGCTATCGCCGGGCCCCGGCCCGCAGCCGCGAGAGCACAGCCGCGCACACCCGCGGCGGAGTCAGCAGACGACGGAGCGTTCGGTGGGATCCTTGTCGAGCTCGAACGACTGGTGCAGAGCGCCCACGGCCCGCTCCATGTCGGCGGCCCGGATCACGCATGAGATGCGGATGGCGGAGGTGGAGATCATCTCGATGTTGATCCCGGCCGCGGCCAGTGTCTCGAACATGCGGGCAGCGACTCCGGGGTTGGTCTGCATGCCCGCACCGATGAGGCTCACCCGTGCGATGCCGTCATCAGCAGACACGTCGTCGGCGTCCAACTCGGCGATCAGCCCCTCGGCCACGGCCCGGGCGGCGTCGAGCTGCAGGCGGGGAACGGTGAAGCTGATGTCGGTGACGCCGCGGCTCGACACGTTCTGAACGATCATGTCGACGTTCACGTCGTTGTCGGCCAGCGCCCGAAAAACCCGGCCGGCCACGCCGGGCTTGTCGGCGACCCCCGAGACGGTCATCTTGGCTTCGCTGGCGTCGTGGGTGACGGCAGAGATGATGGCGTGTTCCATGGCTTCCTCTCCGGTGACGGCCGTGCCAGGTATCCAGCTGAAGGCGGATCGCACTTGCAGGTCGACTCCATAGGTTCGGGCCAGCTCCACCGCTC
>JAJDZO010000231.1 GCA_022824605.1 Acidimicrobiia bacterium | reverse complement strand
CATGGCCACGCCCTCGTCGAGCGTGGTCTGAAGAGCCTCGGTGACGTGGTAGTCCCAGCACTTGCCGACGATGCACACCGTCTCTGTGTCGGCCGCCAGCAGGTTTGCCAGCACGGCGTCGGCGTCGCAGCGACCTCCGGGGCGTCGCGTCGACCCGAACGCGGTCAGCCGGGAGGTCTCGAGGCGCAGTTCGCCGTCGGCGCGGGCGAAGAACTCGTCGTCCTTGGGGTTGGCGCCGGGCCAGCCCCCTTCGATGTAGTGAACACCGAGGCGGTCCAGTTCGCGGGCGATGCGCAGCTTGTCCTCGACGGTCAGCGATACGCCTTCCATCTGGCTGCCGTCCCGCAGGGTGGTGTCGTAGATCTCCACCGACGGCCGGGCACCGGCTCCGCCGTTCATGGACGCATGGGCGCGCCCGCGCGGCCGCAGTCGTCACTCATGGACGTGTTCGATCCAAGTCTTGTAGCGGTCGTTGCGGCCCCTCACGACGTCCGCGTAGGCCTCGGCGATGGCCAGGGTGCGCGGGCCGGGACACTGCACGGCCCGGTCGTCCACCGAGTTGACCGCACTCACCTCCGCGGCAGTGCCGCACACGAAGATCTCCTGCGCGATGTACAGGTCGCTGCGGGCCAGATCGCCGATCACCGCGTCGATGCCGATGTCGCGGGCGATGGACAGCACCGTGTGCTGGGTGATGCCCGGCAGCGCCCCCGACGACAGCGGAGGGGTGACCAGCACATCGGGGGTGCCCGCGAAGATGTTCTCGCCGCTGCACTCGGCCACCAGCCCGGCCGGGTTCAACATGACGGCCTCGTGGTAGCCGGCTTTGAGCGCCTCCATCTTGGCCAGCGTGGAGTTGGCGTAGTTGCCGGTGGTCTTGGAGGCGGGCGGCATGATGTTGTGGTCGTGGCGGGCCCACGACGAGATCTTCAGCCGCACGCCCGAGGTGAGCGCTTCGGAGCCCAGGTAGGCGCCCCAGGGCCACACCGCGATAGCGATGTCGGTGGTGCAGTCCGTGGTGGCCAGGCCCATCTCGCCGTAGCCGTAGTAGGCGATCGGGCGCACGTAGCATTCGGGCAGTCCGCTGTCTCGCACCACCAGCTTGCAGGCCTCGACTATTTCAGGCACCGAGTACGGCATGTCCATGTTGAGGATCTTGGCCGAGTTGTAGAGCCGTTCGATGTGGTCGGTCAGCCGGAACACGGCGGGACCGTCGTCGGTGGCGTAGCTGCGAATGCCTTCGAACACGCCCGTGCCGTAGTGCAGCGAGTGAGACAGCACATGGATCTTGGCGTCCTGCCAGGGAACCATCTCTCCGTTCATCCAGATGTGGTTGGAGGGTTTTATCGGCATGTGCTCGTGTGGCCTTCCGTGAATGACTCTCGTCGGTTGGTGCTGTCTCGGGTCGGTTCTGGCTCGGTCGGTGCCGGCTCGGTTGTGGGGCGGCTAACGGGCGAGGCGGGCGGCCACCGCGTCGCCTATCTGGCTGGTGGTGCCGGTGAGCGACTCGGCGCCGTCGCAGGCCTTGCGGATCCGCTCGGCGGCGTCGGTCTCCCCTAGGTGGTCGAGCATCATTGCGCCGGACAGTATCGCGGCGACGGGGTTGGCTCGGGCCGTGCCCACGATGTCGGGGGCCGAGCCGTGGACAGGCTCGAACATCGACACCCGGCCGGGGTGCAGGTTGGCGGTAGGGGCCAGTCCGATTCCGCCGGACACCGCGCCGCCGAGGTCGGTGAGGATGTCACCGAAGAGGTTGTCGGTGACGATCACGTCGTAGCGGGCGGGATCCTCCACGAAGTAGATGCAGGCCGCGTCGACATGGTTGTAGGCCGTCGACACCTCCGGATATTCGGATGCGACCTCGTTGAAGGCGCGCTCCCACAGATCGCCCGAGAACGTCAACACGTTGGTCTTGTGCACCAGCGTCACATGCTTGCGCCTGGTCATGGCCAGGTCGAACGCATAGCGCACGGCCCGCTCCACGCCGTGACGGGTGTTGACCGAGCCCTGGGTGGCTATCTCCGCAGGCGTGCCCCGCCGCAGGAAGCCTCCCTCGCCGGCGTAGGTGCCCTCGGTGTTCTCCCGGATCACCACGAAGTCGTGGCCCGGCGCAGTGAAGGGACGCAGGTTGATGTAGAGGTCCAACTCGAAGCGCATCTTCAACAGCAGACCCCGCTCGATGACTCCCGGCGGCACCTCGGGGGTGCCCACCGCGCCCATGTAGAGCGCGTCGAAGCTGCGCCACTCAGCCACGGTGGCGTCGTCTAGCACGGTGCCGTCTCGCAGGTACCGGCTGCCGCCGAGGTCGTATGGGGCGGTGTCGAGGCGCACGCCCGCGGCCTCGATCACCTTGAGGCCCTCGGCCACCACCTCGGGGCCGATGCCGTCGCCGCCAATGACTGCCACTCGATGCGCCATTTCTGGTGTCTCTCTCGCTCCGAAATCCTGCTGGGATGCCTGCCAAATGAAGAAACCGCCCACCTGGGTGGACGGTTGAGGGCACGCCGGGATGGCGCGCGCTAGCGAATTACGATGCTGGGCCGGTTCGCCACGCGGTCAGCATAACCCGCGGCCGGTAGATTGTTGCGATGCCCGATGCTCACCAACTCTCGCAGGCCGCGCACGACCGGCTGAGTGCTGAGCTCGCCGAACTCACCACTCGGGGGCGAATCGACATCGCCCAGAAGATCGAGACCGCCCGCAAACTCGGCGACCTCTCCGAGAACGGCGACTATCACGCCGCCAAGGAGGAGCAGGGAAAGATGGAGGGCCGCATCGCCCATCTGAGCCGGATCCTGACGAACTCCGAGATCATCTCCGAGGCTGCGGTCGCCGACGGTGTCACCGGCGTGATCCTGGGATCGGTGGTCTCGGTCCTATACGACGGCGACGACGAGCCCGAGCGCTTCCTGGTCGGGGTGATCGAGGAACGCCAGGACGACGTGGTGGTGGTGTCACCGGGATCGCCGATGGGTGAGGCGCTGCTGGGTGCGGCCGAGGGCGACGCGGTCGAGTTCGACTCCCCCGCCGGACCCCAGAAGGTCACCGTCGTGGAGGTGTCCTAGCCCGTTGGGCGCCGACCAGCCCCGCACGCTGAGATGGGCCAAGATGGCCCTCGCCGCGGGAGCGCTGCTGCTTGCGGCGGCGGCAACTCTGTTCGTGTGGGAGGCCGCCGGCGACGATCCACCCCCAGTGGTGATCACCGGCCGCGGCTGAGCGGGCGGTAGCGGCTCTAGGATCGAGGATGTGACTGCCGGGGCGCGGACGCTGAGCGAGAAGATCTGGGACCGCCACACCGTGGCCCGCGGCGGCGACGGCGAGCCCGACCTGCTCTACGTCGATCTGCACCTGGTGCACGAGGTGACCTCGCCGCAGGCCTTCGACGGGTTGAGGCTCTCGGGGCGCGGCGTGCGCCGGCCCGACCTGACGGTGGCCACCGAGGACCACAACGTGCCCACCGCCGACATCGACAAGCCCATCGCCGACACGGTGAGCCGCACCCAGGTGGAGACCCTGCGGGCCAACACCGACGAGTTCGGCATCACCAACTTCCCGATGGGCCACGCCAAGCAGGGCATCGTGCATGTGATCGGACCCGAGCAGGGCCTCACCCAGCCGGGAATGACCATCGTGTGCGGCGACTCCCACACGTCCTCCCACGGCGCCTTCGGAGCGATCGCCTTCGGTATCGGCACCAGCGAGGTGGAGCACGTCCTCGCCACCCAGACCCTGCCCCAGATGCGGCCCGGCACCATGGCCGTCACCGTGGAGGGCACGCTCGGCCCCGACGCCACCGCCAAGGACGTGATCCTGGCCGTCATCGGCCGCATCGGAACCACCGGCGGGGTGGGGCGCATCATCGAGTACCGGGGGTCCGTGATCGAGGCTCTGTCGATGGAGGGCCGCATGACGGTGTGCAACATGTCGATCGAGGCGGGCGCCAAGGCCGGGCTGATCGCGCCCGACGACACCACCTTCGAGTACCTGCAAGGCCGCGAGCACGCCCCCGTCGGCGAAATGTGGGACGCCGCGCTGGCTGATTGGCGCACCCTGCGAACCGACGGCGACGCCTCGTTCGACGCCGAGGTGACCCTCGACGGCGCCGACATCTCGCCGATGGTGACCTGGGGCACCAACCCCGCGCAGTCGGTGCCGCTCAACGGCGCGGTTCCCCACCCGGACAGCTTCGATCAGCCGGCCCGGCGCGAGGCGGCGGCCCGCGCCCTGGGCTATATGGAACTCGCACCCCACACCCCGATGCGCGACGTGGCGGTGGACACCGTGTTCATCGGATCGTGCACCAACAGCCGCATCGAGGATCTGCGGGCCGCGGCCGCGGTGGTCGAGGGCCGGCGGGCAGCCGAGGGCGTGCGCACCCTGGTGGTGCCGGGCTCGGGTCAGGTGAAGGCCCAGGCCGAGGCCGAGGGGCTGCCGGAGATCTTCCGGTCGGCCGGGTTCGACTGGCGCGAGCCGGGATGCTCCATGTGCCTGGCCATGAACCCCGACAAGTTGACGCCCGGCGAGCGGGCCGCCAGCACGTCGAACCGAAATTTCGAGGGACGCCAGGGCCGGGGCGGACGCACCCATCTGGTGTCGCCGACCGTGGCCGCGGCCACCGCCATAGCCGGCCGCTTCGCCGCCCCCGCAGACCTGTGATGGCTACAGGGCGCGGCGCCGGCCGCAGGTTGACGCCATGAAGGCCACCCGGGTGGTGAGCGGCACTGCCGTCCCGCTCGACCGCAGCGATGTGGACACCGACCAGATCATCCCGTCGGACTGGCTCAAGCAGGTGTCGCGCACCGGCTTCGAGAAGGGTCTGTTCTCGGAGTGGCGCGACAGCCGCGATTTCGTGCTCAACGACGAACGCTACGCCGGGGCGTCGATCCTGGTGGCCGGCACCAACTTCGGTACCGGCTCGTCGCGGGAGCACGCGGTGTGGGCCATCCAGCAGTACGGCTTCGATGCGGTGATCAGCCCCCGCTTCGCCGACATCTTCCGCAACAATTGCACCAAGAACGGGCTGGTTCCGGCCCAGCTGTCCGCGGCCGCCGCGTCGGAGTTGATGGCGGCGGTGCAAGCCGATGCCGGCCTGGAGATCACCGTTGATGTGGAACGCCTCACCGTGGAGGCGCCCGCCATCGGATTCGAGGCGGCCTTCGACATGGACGCCTCCACTCAGCAGCGCTTCGTCGAGGGCCTCGACGACATCGGCCTGACCCTGCGCCATACCGCAGCTATCGACGACTACGAACGACGACGACTCGCCTGGCTGCCGGCGACGCCCTGACACCGTGGCGCGCCCGCCAGGCGCGAGAATTCCGGGTGTGCCCGGGAACCAATCCGGGCGCAGCATCGTCCTATACCCCGAACAGGCAGCCGCCATCGGGCGCGCCATGACGAAAGGCCCCACCTCCATGCGCAAGACACTCGGTCTCGTCTTCACCCTTCTGCTCGTGGCCGCCTCCTGCGGCGGCGACGACCCCAGGGGAGGTCCAGGGATCTCCGGCACCGCCGAGCCGTCCACCAGCGTGGACGCAAACACGGACACGCCCGGCAGCACCGCCACGCCCGGCAGCACCTCCGGCGGCGGCAACGCCGGCAACGGCACGGTGATCGATCTCGATCCCGGAGACGTGGTGCTCACCGCCGGGCTGGTGCGCTTCGACGACTGCGACACGCTGCTCGACTACCTGCACACCGAGTACTCCGCCCGGGTGGGGCCCTGGGGCTTCGATCAGGGCGGCTGGTTCGGGCCGGTGTTTCGGGAGGGCCCTGCCGACTTTGACATGGCAGAGGAGGAGATGGCTGTGGCCGAATCAGCCATGGCCGACGACAGCGCCCAATCGACCTCGGCTCCCGCCCCCACGGAGGGCGTGGACTTCTCCGGCACCAACGTCCAGGAGGCCGGTGTGGACGAGGCCGACATCGTCAAGACCGACGGTCGCCGGATCTTCACGGTGTCGTCGAATCAGCTGGTGGTGGTCGAGGCGGCCAGCCGCCGAACCGTCGGTTCTGTCGCCGTGCCCGAAGGCTGGGGAAGGGAGCTGTTCATCGACGGCGACGGCCTGTTGTTGATCACCCGGGCGCTCAGCAACGCACCCGGCGGCTCCCAGACCGTTCTGCAGCGCATCGACGTGAGCGGCACCCCCGAGATCGTCGCCACCCTCAACGTGCAGGGCAACTATGTCAGCGCCCGCAGCGTCGGCGGCGCCGCCCGGGTGATCCTGCGCTACGACCCGCAGTGGAACTTCCCGTTCGTGTACCCCCAGAACGAGGACGCGGAGGGAGTCGCCGAGATAGCCAACCGGGCCGCAGTGCTCGACTCCACCCTCGACGACTGGCTGCCCCATTACACCTTCGGCTCGGCCGACAGCTCGACGGGATCGCTGATGGTGCCCTGCGGCGACGTCCATGCTCCGTCGGTGTTCTCGGGCTTCGGGGTCACCACCGTGATCAGCGTGCCCATCGGCGGCGACTTCGATCCGTCGCAGTCCACTGCGGTGATGGCGCCGGGCGACACCGTGTACGCGTCCACCGAGTCGCTGTATGTGGCCACCACCCGCTGGATCGACTCCGACGAGTTCGACGACGACGGCACCGACGACGACTGGCGCGAGGCCTGGCGGCAGCGACGCACCAGCGTGCATCGCTTCGACATCAGCGACGGCGCGGCCTCCTACGCCTCGTCGGGCGAGGTTCTGGGGGTGATCCGCAACCAGTTCTCGTTGTCGGAGCACGCCGGGTACCTGCGGATCGTCACCACCGTCGGCGACGCCTGGGGAGATGAGTCCGAGAGCCAGGTGCGTGTCTTGAGCACCGACGGCGATGTGATGGTGGAGGTCGGCAGCGTGGGCGACATCGGCCGGGGCGAGCACGTCCAGTCGGTGCGCTTCGTGGGCGACATCGGCTACGTGGTGACGTTCCGCCAGATCGATCCGTTCTACACCATCGACCTGTCGGACCCGACCGACCCCCGGATCCTGGGCGAGCTGAAGATCCCCGGATTCTCCAGCTACCTGCACCCGATCAGCGACACGATGGTGCTCGGGGTGGGCTCCGACGCCGACCTAGACGGCCGGATCACCGGGTCCAAGGTGTCGCTGTTCGATGTGAGCGACCTGTCGGCGCCCCGCGAGGTGGCGGTGTGGAGCGCACCGGACGGTTGGAACGACGTCGGCTGGGACCACCGGGCCTTCCTGTGGTGGGCGCCCGAGGAACTGGCCGTAGTCCCGGTGACCGTGCGGAGCGAATGGTCCGGTGCGGTCGTGCTGCGCGTGAGCGACGGCACCATCACCGAGGTGGGCCGAATCGACCATGAGATCGAGGGCGAGGAGCCCGGCCAGACCGCCTGCCGCAGGCTGACCGAGTCGGACCTGCCGTCGAGCGACATGAACGACTTCACCACCGAACTCGAGTACCTGATCTTCGACGGCTACAGCGCGGTGCTGGCCTGTGAGCCGGGCGAGTCGGGCATGTCCGGCTTCATGTGCGAGATCGATCCGTGGATGGATGTGCTCGCCGACGAGGGAGAGGGATTGAAACTGCTCCGAAGCGGGGAGTCCGTCTCGATCTGCTGGCCACAGGACGCGCCCGACGTGATCGTGCGCAGCATCGTGATCGGCGACGAGCTGTGGACTCTCGGCTTCGAGGGTTGGGGCGGCTTCGACGGCTCGCAACCGGCCCGCCTGCACGTCAACGATCTTCAGACCCTGGAGCGCCTGGCCGCCCTGGTGCTGTAACCCTGTGACGGTCGGTCCGGGACGCTGGGGGGTAGGCTGCGCTCATGCCTCGCCTAGTGTCTCGAGCCGTTCGGCTGGTCAAGTTCGGTGCCGTTGCAGGCGCGCTGGTCGGTGTGGGACGGCTGGTGCTCAAGCGTCGGCGCCGATCGGAGACGGCCGAGTCGTCGTGGCCCACCATCGCTGAGACCGCCGCTCAGAACGGTCAACCGGTGGACGACGACGCCGTCGCC
>JAJDZO010000314.1 GCA_022824605.1 Acidimicrobiia bacterium | reverse complement strand
ACAACGTGCGTCGCTGGCTGGCCGGCGAGAAACTGCTGGGCCTAGTGGACGTAGCCCGCGGCTACTGACACGCCGCGCGGTGCCGGCCGCGCCGCGCAGCCGACTCACTGACCGGAGCGCGGCTGCGAGGTCTTGGCGCCGTGTGAACCTCAGCACTCACCGGAGCGCACCCGTGGGCTCAACGTCGAGGTGAGCCGGCCATTGCGGAGGGTCACGTCGTACAGCGTGATCGGTTCGGTGGCGGGATAGCGCAGCGCCTCGCCGGTTTGGAGGTCGAAGCAGCCGTTGTGCTTGGGGCACTCGACGATGCAGTCGAGCACCGCCCCCTCGGCCAGATGAGCCTGCCCGTGGGTACACAGTCCATCGCTCAACACGAACTCCGAGTCCGGCTGACCGGCGTCGCCGTCTTCGGGTTCGAGCCGGTACAGGGCGTAGGTGGCCTCGCCGTGATCGACTCGACGGGCCGTTCCAGGGGCCAGCCCCTCGGCGGGACCCAGGTCGATCATGCCGTCGTGGGTGTCGCCGGCCCAGGCGGTGTGGCCCGTGTTCACGAACTCGCGCTGCGATCCGGCCACATCGGGCACGTCGGGACGGGGATCGTCGTAGGAGGGATCACGCCACTGGCGGCGCAGCGTGGCGAAGATCCGCCGGTAGGCGCTGATGGTGGACCGGTCCGCCGGGGCCAGGTAGTCCTTGACCTCAGCGTGCAAGTCGGGCAGCGCGTGGTAGGGCACCGTGGGAAAGATGTGGTGCTCGACGTGGTAGTTCATGTTGGAGTACAGGAACCTCAGGATCGGGTTCATGTACACGGTGCGGGAGTTGTAGCGGTGGTCGAGCACGTCCTCGCGCAACCCGGCGTGCTGCATCGCGCCGAAGAACACCATGAGCCAGGCCCCGTAGAAGGTGGGCAGCCCGATGTACAGCGCCGGAACTACCGAACCGGCCACGAAGCACCAGGCCGCGGTGGCGCCCAGGACCGCGATGTAGGCCCGTGACTCCCACTTGAGCTTGGGCAGCTCGTCCTCGGGGATCAACTCGCGGGCGTCGTCGTCGAAGCGTCCCGCCGCGTGGCGGGCGGTGCGCCACACCGCCTTGGGCAGGATCGCCACCGGCAGGTACACGCCCAGCACCCGGCGCAGCGACGACGGGCGGGGGAACATGATCTCGGGGTCGCGCCCCACCACGATGGTGTCGGTGTGATGGCGGACATGCGACCAGCGCCACAGCGTGGGCTGGCGCAACAGCATGAACGACGCGACGTAGTACACGACGTCGTTGAGCCATCTGGTTCTGAACGCGGTGCCGTGGCCGCATTCGTGCCAGCGGGAGTCGCCCGCCCCGCCGTAGAGCGCGCCGTACGCCCCGAAGGCGGGCACCGCCCACCACGAGCCCAGGCTCTGGTAGGCGAGATAGCCGAATCCGACAAGCAGGCCGAGCCACAACAGGGTGTCGCGGGCCGCTCTGGCGTTGGTGCGCACCTGCAGTTCCCGCAGTCGCTGAGCGTCGATGGGAGGCCTGAACCACTCCGCCTCGGCCAGACCCTTATCGAAGGCGTCTCGGGAGTCCTCCCCCACCAGACCGTAATCTCGCACGACCGCGTTCATGGCCCTACCTAGCTCGCGCCGCGGCCGTGTCGATGCCCCCACCGGCGCACATTCTCAGTACTGCTGTGGCTTGGGCCTTCGCATCACCACGCCCAGCGTAACCACCCGTCACGCCTGGAGATTAGGAGCCCTCCCGAACCATTTGAAGCGCGCTGGTGGCCTATCGTGGCGCGCCGGAGGTGACCGATGCTCGACCATGTCTTCACCGACGCCATCGGTGCCCTGCGCGATGCCTTCGAGGACGCCTTGCTGGAGCGACAGGCCGGCGAGGAGCGATTCCAGACCGACGTTCTGGCCGGCGACATCTCCTGGGAGAACTCCTATGCCCTGCCCGGTGAGGGTCAGCCGCCCCGAACCTGCGCCGATGTCAGCTGCGTGTGGCCGACGTGGTCGCAGGCCGCCTACCTGAGCTGGTACGCGGGCGACGGCTACACCGCACCGCCCCACATCGACATCAAGATCCTGTTGCGGGCGCAGTGCCTGGCCGAGGCGCCCGATCCGGCAACCGTGCTGGGCGTGCTGCCCGCCACCAGCCCCGACATCGGCAGCGAGCCGCTGGCCCGGGGCGGCCCCAGAGTGGAATCGCTGTACGCGGAGGATCTCGACGACGCGGATGCCACCGAGTACGCCATCGACGTCAGCTACGAGGGCGCCTACGAGCTGGACGAGGCGGGACTCTCCGACGGCGCCGAACTCGACAAGCACTTCACCGCGCTAGGCGGTTGGATCGCGTCGATGCTGGTTCGCCTCGGCGACCTGCAGCTGCGCTAGAGAAGCCGCGGCAGAGAAGCCGCGCTAGAGAAGCCGCGCTAGAGCAGGCCCCTACGGCCTGTCGCTGGCGGCTGCGGTAGAACCCCGGCTCACAGCCCTCGGCGGTCACAGCCCTCGGCGAATCTCACCGAGATCCTCGTAGGAGGCGGGACGGTCCTCGGCCTGGGCCACGAACGCCTCCTTGAGATCGGTCGGCTGCAGCATGCCCGACTGCCACAGCGCGATGTGGCGGAGCGACTCCTCCACGCTGTGGTCCCGGCTGTAGTTGATGGCCTCCTTGGTGCCGTGTATCGCCAGAGGCGACTTCGACGCGATCTCCGAGGCGATGTCGTTGACCGCGTCCATCATCGAGTCGTGGTCGTCGAACACTTCGTTGACCAGTCCGAGCTCCCGGGCCCGCGCCGCGGGCATGCGCCGGCCGGTGTAGGCGTACTCGCGGGCCACCCCGGTCGGGATCAGCTTGGGCAGGCGCTGCAGGGTTCCCACGTCGGCGGTGATGCCGATGTTGATCTCGTGTATCGAGAACCAGGCGTCGGCGGTGGCATAGCGGCAGTCGGCCGCGGTGACGAGATCGACGGCACCGCCCACGCATGCGCCCTGAATGGCGGCCAGCACCGGCACCCGGGCCTCCTCCAGCGCGGTGAACGACCGCTGCAGGTTCATCAGGCTGAGGCGCACGTTCGCCCGGCGCCGGCCGGTCTCGCTCGCCTCGCTCTCGAGGTTGCTGTCGCCTGAGAACAGCGACAGGTCCATTCCCGCGCTGAAGTGACGCCCCTGCGCCGACAGCACGATCACCCGAGCCCGGCCGGAGTCGGATATCTCGTCGACGATGGCCGGCAGTTCCGACCAGAACTCCCGGATCATGGTGTTGAGCTGATCGCCCCGGCTGAGCCGCACCTGCGCCACACCCCCGGACTCCTCAACTTCAAAGCACTTGTAACCCATGGCCGCAGGCTAGTGGCCTGTCGTGGCCGGCAGCGGACTCACGCGCCGTGGCCGCGCTCCGGTCCGCTCGCCGCCACGAGCTGTGACAGCGGCGTAAGGGGGCGAGCGCCGATGTGGCTGATGACCTCCGCCGCGGCCAGGCTCGCCAGGTGCGCGCAGCGGGCCAGCGGCTCGTCTCGGGCCAGTCCCCACAGGAACCCCGCGGCGTACAGGTCGCCGGCGCCGGTGGCGTCGACGACCGCGGGAACCTCGACCGCAGGCACGACCTCCGACTCCGTTCCCTGCACCACCGCCGAGCCGCGGGCGCCGCGGGTGACCGCCACCGTGCGCGCCATCTCAGCGGTGCGAGCCAGCGCCGAGTCCAGGTCGTCGGTGCAGTGCAAGGCCCGAACCTCGGCCTCGTTGCCGAACACCACGTCGACTCGGTCATCGATCAGGTCGAGCCACTCGTCGCGGTGGCGCTGCACGCACAGAGAGTCGCTCAGCGCCAACGCCACCGTGCGGCCCGCTTCGGCTGCGGCCGCCATGGCGGTGCGGATGGCGTCCTTGGCGGCCTGCACGTCCCAGAGGTAGCCCTCGCAGTAGGTGATCTTGGCCGATGCGACCAGTTCGGTGTCCACGTCGGAGGGGCTCAGCCGCGCCGCGCTTCCGAGGTATGTGTTCATGGTGCGCTCGGCGTCGGGGGTCACCTGCACCAGGCACCGGGCGGTGGGTGGTCCGTCGGTCGCGGGCGCCACGTCGAAGGCCACGCCGGTGGCCCGGATGTCGTCGATGAACGCCTCTCCGAGTTCGTCGTCGTGAACCCGCCCGATGAAGGCGGCCCGCCCGCCGAGGGAGGCCACCCCGGCCACGGAGTTGGCCGCTGATCCACCCGAGGCGGCCTCTCCCGGCGGCATGGCCTCGTACAACTCAGCGGATCGGTCGGCGCCGACCAGGGTCATCGCGCCCTTGGTGAGGCGATGGTCGGAGATGAAGGAGTCAGGAACCGACGCGATCACATCGACAATGGCGTTGCCTACTCCGACCACGTCGATCATCGGCTCCAAGACGACTCCCCCGCCACCACTACGTCGATCACCGGTTCCAAGACGCCTCCCTGCCGCCCACCACAGTAGGCCGATGCGGAGAGTGGAGGCTCAGCCCGTGGCCACTCGGCGGGCCAGCGACCGGAAGGCCATCACGAAGGTGACCAGGGCCAGCCCGCCGATGGCCGCCACCGCCTTGCCTAGGGCGGCGGGCTCCCATCCGTCCGACAGCAGCGACCGCATGCCCTCCAGGAGGTAGGTGACGGGGTTCCAGGCGGCCACCGTCTGCATCCATCCGGTCATCAGGTCGCGGGGCAGGTATGCAGGCGTCAGGAAGGCGAAGGGAAAGAAGATCAGGAACGAGGAGTTGACCGCGGCAGGGTTCCCGGTGCGCAGCGCCACCGTGTACGGGAATCCCGTGAACGCCAGGCTCCACGCCACCGCCAGCACCAGAAAGACCACGATCCCGAGCAGGCCCGTCTCGTAGCGCACCCCGGCGATGAAGCCCATGACGATCACCACCGACGACAACGACAGCGCCAGCACGATGTCGGCGACCATCAGGCCGAGCAGCAGCGTGGTGCGCCGCACCGGGGTGACCAGCATGCGGTCGAGGTAGCCGGACTGGATGTCGACCACGAGCACCGATGCCCGGGACACTCCGGTGACCGCGAAGATGATGGCGACCGGTATCTGGAACGCTCGGTAGTCGATGCCCGGTGTGCGCTCCACGAACGACTCCAGCGCGCCGATGTTCACAATGAAGAAGAACGTCGGGATGATCAGCGCGGGGGCCATGGCCTCGGGTTCTCGCAGCAGGCTGCGCACCGAGCGTCGGGCCACCGTGGCGATGTCGGTGAATATCCCGACCGGGCGCACCAGCCCGCTGCCGGACAGGGTCGCCGTGCCCTCGGCGACGGACGGCGCGCTCATCGGCGGCTGCTCCCCGAAGCGGCCGAGCGAGAGTCGGGCTGCGGCGGTGCATCGGCACCCTCGACACCCGGGCCCGCAGTCGACATCCGGTAGCCGGTGGCCAACAGGAACACGTCGTCGAGCGAAGGGGTGCGCACGGTGAGCGACCGGGGGTGGATGTCGGCCTCCGACAGCGCCACCGCCACACCGGCCACGGTGGCGGCCCCGTCGGCGGTGGCGATGGTGATGCCGCGGCGGCCCTGGGTGACAGCGTCCACATCGGTCACCGTCTCGGCAACCGTCGCGGCTTCGGCGATGGCGCCGGCGGGAAGGTCGACCACGATCACATCCGCGCCCACGGCCCGCTTCAGCGCCGCCGGCGAGCCCTGCTCGACGATCCGGCCGTCGTCGATTATGGCCACTCTGTCGGCAAGGGCGTCGGCCTCCTCGAGGTACTGGGTGGTGAGGAACACGGTCACCCCGAGTTCGCGGTTCAACCGGCGCACCTCGTCCCAGACCTGCGCCCGGCTCACCGGGTCGAGGCCGGTGGTGGGCTCGTCGAGGAACAGCACGGCCGGGCCGTGTATCAGCGAGGCGGCCAGGTCGAGGCGACGTTTCATGCCGCCGCTGTAGGTCTTGATGCGGGCGTCCATGGCGTCGCCGATGTCGGCGAGGTCCACCGCCCGGGCGATGGCCGCGGCCCGGTCCGCGGTCCGCAGTCCGTACAGGCGGGCCTGCAGGTCGAGGATCTCCCGACCGGTCTGGCGCTCGTCGAGGGCGGCCTCCTGCAGGGCGACGCCGATGCGGATGCGAACCTCGCCCGGCTGCTCGACGACGTCGTAGCCGGCCACCGTGGCCTGCCCGTCAGTGGGCTTCAGCAGGGTGCACAGCATCCGCACCGTGGTGCTCTTGCCCGCGCCGTTGGGTCCGAGGAACCCGTAGATCTCGCCGGACTCCACGGCCAGATCGACCCCGTCGACCGCCCGCTTGCCGCTGAAGGTCCGCACCAGCCCCCGCGCCGAGATCGCGATGCTGTGAGAATCCTCTCGGGCGGGACCGGGCACGGCCCCGCAGGCTAACGGAGCAACTCGTTGGTGAATCCGGGCGAGGCCTCGATCATCAGCAGCTTGACGGTCTGTGGCGTCGCCGCCCGCAGGCGGTGCGGCTGGCGGGTGTCGTAGGAGATGGAGTCGCTCGGCTCGAGCCGGAAGATCTCACCGTCGAGGTCCACCTCCACGACTCCGGAGATCACGTAGATCGTCTCGAATCCATCGTGGACCCAGTATTCGCGGAACACCTCCGGCGCGCCGCTGAACTCGACCACCTGGAACGGGCTGGCCTCGGGGGCGACGACACGGCGGACACCGTCCATGTCCCCCAGTTCGCTGGCCGGCACCACGGCCGTGTCAGCAGCCCGCACCACCGTCGCCTCCCGGGTGTCCTCCGATCCGGCCAGCAGCCACGAGGCGTTGGTTCCGAGGGCCTCGGAGATCTGGTGCAGCGAGTTCATCGACGGCCGGGCCAGCCCTCGCTCCACCTGCGACAGGAAGGGGTGCGACAGGCCGCTGAGCCTCGCCAGCACCTTCAAGGTGAGGTCCTGCTGTTTGCGCAGAGACCGGATCTTGGCGCCCAGCCGCCGGGTCCGCTCCGCATCGGCGCCTGACGAGTCGATCCTGTTGCCCGCGGCGGCCTCGGCAAGGTCCTTATGTCTCACAGGCTCACTCCGAATCACACGCCGGCCCGGCTTGCATTACAGCAATGTTGATAGTATCAAGAATGTTGATGTTCATGTCAACATCCAAGACCGTTCCAGGAGGACAACCATGAAGACGAAGATGTGGCTTCGCGCCCTGTGCGTGCTGGCCGTTCTGGGTCTGATCGCGGCCGCATGCGGCGACGATGACGACGACACCGGCACAGCAGCCGAGCCGGCTGCTCCCGCCGAGCCCGCCGAGCCCGATCCCGAGCCGGATCCGCCCGCGGAAGAGCCGATGGACGAGCCGATGGAAGAAGAGCCGGATCCGCCCGCGGAAGAGCCGATGGACGAGCCGATGGAAGAGGAGCCGATGGAGGATCCGTTGGACCTCGCCAGCGTGTGCCCCAGTCCGATCATCATCCAGACCGACTGGTTCCCGGAGTCCGAGCACGGCGCCATGTACGAGATGGTCGGCGAGGGCTGGACGCTCGACACCGACAACATGATCACCTCCGGCCCGCTGGTGGCGGGCGGCGTCGACACCGGCGTCGACATCGAGATCCGCGCCGGCGGCCCGGCGATCGGCTTCGCCTCAGGCTCGGCGCAGATGCAACTCGATCCCGAGATCACGCTCGCCTATGTGAGCATGGACGAGGCTGTCATCCTCGGCGGCGACACCCCGACGCTGTCGGTGGTGGCCCCGCTGGAGAAGAACCCGCAGATCATCCAGTGGGATCCCGAGACGTATCCCGACGTGACCGGGGTAGCCGACCTCGGCGAGCTCGGCGTCACCATCAACGTGTTCGCGGGCGGAACGTTCATCGACGTGTTCGTCAACGAGGGCGTGCTCTCCGCGGACCAGATCGACCCGTCCTACGACGGCGGGCCTGCCCGGTTCATCACCGAGGGCGGCGCCATCGCCCAGCAGGGCTTCGCATCGGAGTCGCCCTACAGCTACGAGCAGGTGTACGAGGAGTGGGGCAAGCCGGTCGCCTTCGAGTTGATCCACGACGCCGGGCTTCCGATCTACTCCCAGACCCTGGCGATCCGCCCGGCCGACCTCGACGCTCTGAGGCCGTGCCTCGCCAAGTTCGTGCCGATCGTGCAGCAGGCGGTCATCGACTTCGCAGCCGATCCCGCACACACCAACGAGCTGATCGTGCAGGTCGTGGCCGACATCGGCAGCTTCTGGCAGTACAGCCCCGAGCTGGCGCAGTTCTCCATCGACACCCAGATCGAGCTCGGCCTGGTCGGCAACGGCCCCGACGGCACCGTCGGCAACTTCGACCTCGACCGGATCCAAGAGGTGATCGACAAGATCGTCAACGCCGGATTCGACGTAGCGGAGTCCCGGACGGATCCGAACAACCTCGTCACCAACGAGTTCATCGACGAGAGCATCGGCTTCTAGGATTCATGCGCACACCATGAGCCTCCCCCGCGGCAATGGGGAGGCTCATGGTGTGCTCTTGATCGCCCATGCGGTGATCGTCGTTGCCGGTTGGACCCGCCGCGAAAGGACTTGAAGTGACCGACGCCGACCGGCCCGCGGGCCACGAGCCTCAGTCGGCCGACTTCGTGATCACCGGCACGGTGGTGACCGTCGACCCCGACCGCAGGGTGTACGCCGACGGCGCGGTGGCCGTGCGCGGCTCACAGATCGCCGCGGTGGGCCCGAGGGCCGAGATCGAGGCCGCCTACGAGCCCCGACGCCGCTTGGGCGGCCCTCGAGATCTGGTGATCCCCGGGCTGATCGACACCCACAACCACATGGCTCAGGCGTTGGTGCGGAGCCTGGCCCTGGAGGATCTCCCCAACATCACCAGGGTCTACATCCCCGCCGAGGACGTGCTCGGCGACGACGGCATCCGCACCAGCGCGCGGGTGACCATGACCAACCTGCTACGGGCCGGTGTGACCACCACCACCGACACCACCTGCACCCCCGAGCACGAGGAGGCCGTGGGCGAGACCGCCTTGGAGACCGGCATCCGCTGCGCGCTGGCAGTGGGCGACCGAGACCGCACGTCGCGGCTGGCCAGCAACTACGAGCAGATCGAGGGCCGGTCCGCGTACCGCGACGATCCGGGCGTGCGAGCCGACAACATCGCACACCTCGAGGACTTCCTGACCCGCTGGTCGGCGCAGGGCCGCGGCATGGTCCGCCCCTACATCCACGCGGCCAGCGTGCCCTCGATCAGCGACCAGATGTTCCTGGCCGCTCAGGACATGGCCGAGCGCCACGACACCGCGGTGATGACCCACATCAACCGCGACCGTGAGGAGATCGAACTGTGCGTGTCGCTGTTCGGGCGACGGCCCTTCGAGCACCTGAGCCACATCGGAGCGCTCGGTCCCCGGTTCCTGGCCATCCACGCCATGCTCACCACCGCCCGCGAGATCCGGCTGCTGGCTGAGGCCGGCGCGAAGCTCACCCATGCGCCGGTGGTGTGCACCGACATCGTCTCCGCGGTGACCGACATTGTCGGTATGCGGGCCGCCGGGGTGACGGTGGGGCTCGGCTGCGACACCGTGATCAACGACATCCTGGCCGTGATGAGGATCGCCTTCTTCATGCAGGCCCAGGCCGCGGGGATCCCCATGTACGACCCGATCGGCTTCACCACCGAGGACGCCTTCGACATGGCCACCATCGACGGGGCGCGGGCGTTGCTGTGGGACGGTGCGATCGGTTCGCTGGAGGTCGGCAAAGCGGCCGACATCACGGTGATCGACGGCGAGAACCCGCGGCTGTCGCCTCGCCACAACCCGGTCGGCTCGATAGTCCGGTACGCGACAGGCACCGATGTGCGCAGCGTGCTGGTGGACGGACGGCTGGTGGTGGACGACGGCCGGGTGCTGACCGTCGACGAGGAGTCGCTGCTCGACGAGGCCGACGAGGTGGCCTCCCGGGTGCGCGCCGATCTCGTCGGCCGCCGCTACTGGCCGATCAACCAGCGCTACAAGGTCATCGATTGAGAGGCCGAGCGAACAGGCGAGCGACCGCGCTCCATACGGACGAGCGAATAGGCGAGCGACCGCGCTCCATACGGACGAGCGAATAGGCGAGCGACCGCGCTCCATACGGGCGAGCGAATAGGCGAGCGACCGCGCTCCATACGGGCGAGGCCGTGGGCAGCCATGCCGCGGTTTGGGCGGCCCGTTAACGCAGCGAACAAGAGCGGGAAATGCCCCGCCCCGACGCGACAAACCTGCACCTGTCGGCGCGCCCTCTGAGGGCGACTGCGACCACTGCATCCGGTTTGACGAGGTACCGTCGGCGGGCGTGAGTCCGAGACTGCCTGCCGGGGTTGTTCCCCGCCATTACGCCATCGAGCTGGCACCCGACCTCGACGACGCCACCTTCGCCGGGAAGGTGGCCATCGATATCGAGATCGAGTCGCCAGCCGAGGAGATAACCCTCAACGCCGCCGAGCTCGACATCGCCGCGGCCCGGCTGGTGACCGCATCGGGTGAGGTGGTCCAACTCGACTCTGAACTCGATGCCGAGTCCGAGCGCCTGATCCTCACCCGGCACGGCGGTGGCCCTGGCGGTTTCGCGGCGGGTGCGGGCCGCCTGGAGATCTCCTTCGACGGGATCCTCAACGACCAGCTGCACGGCTTCTACCGGTCCACCTACACCGACGACGCCGGGGCGGTCCACACCATCGCCACCACCCAGTTCGAGTCGACCGACGCCCGCCGAGCGTTCCCGTGTTTCGACGAGCCCGCGCTCAAGGCCACCTTCGCCACCACGCTGATCGTGGACGAGGGTCTGCTGGCGGTGTCCAACACGGCTGAGACGAGCCGCGAAGCGATGCCCGACGGCCAGGTGCGGGTGAGCTTCGCCACCACCATGGCGATGTCCACCTACCTGGTGGCCTTCGTGGTGGGCCCGCTTGAGGCGACTGAGCCGATCGACTGCGGCGGGGTGCCGGTGCGGGTGATCCACCGTCCCGGCCGGGCCGAGCTGACCGGCTTCGCTCTCGACGTGGCGGCTCACGCGCTGGGGTGGTTCTCGGACTATTACGGGCTGCCCTACCCGTCGGACAAGGTCGATCTGGTGGCCATCCCCGACTTCGCTTTCGGGGCGATGGAGAACCTGGGATGCGTGACGTTCCGGGAGGTGCTGCTGCTGGTGGATCCCGACACGGCCAGCAGCCCCGAACTGCAGCGAGTGGCTGTGGTCATCAACCACGAGCTGGCCCACATGTGGTTCGGGGATCTGGTCACGATGGCGTGGTGGGAGGGCATCTGGCTGAACGAGGCGTTCGCCACGTTCATGGAGACGGCCTGCACCGACGCCTACCGGCCCGACTGGAAGGTGTGGTCGTCGTTCTGCCGCAGCCGGGCCTCGGCGCTGGCCACCGACGCCCTCGGCGCCACCAGGCCGGTGGAGTATCCGGTGCACTCCCCCGACGAGGCCGAGGACATGTTCGACGTGATCACCTACGAGAAGGGCGCGGCGCTGGTCCGAATGCTGGAGCAGTACCTCGGTCCGGAGACGTTCCGGGCCGGGGTGCGCCTGTACCTGCGGCGCCACGCCTACGCCAACACGGTCACCGACGACCTGTGGAACGCACTGGCCGACGCGTCGGATCAGCCGGTGCGACAGATCATGGACGGCTGGATCCACCAGGGCGGATTTCCGGCAGTGGCTGTCGCCAGCGGCGCCCACGGCCTCACAGTGTCGCAACGACATTTCACCCTCGACCCCCGAAAGGCCGACAACCGCACCTGGACCGTCCCCCTACGCCTGAG
>JAJDZO010000213.1 GCA_022824605.1 Acidimicrobiia bacterium | reverse complement strand
GCGGCCACCGGATCGCGCAACGTAACGGTCCCACCGTCGGGCAGCGTGACGCTCACTGTCGCCACCAGTGGCGACACCACCGACGAGCCCCACGGCTCCGTCACCGTGACGGTGAACACCGGCAGCGGCTACACGGTGTCGCAGACGAACGGCTCGGCGTCGGTAGCTGTTTCTGACGACGACGACCCGCCGCCTCCGCCGCCCCCGAGTGTGACGACTTCGATTGAGGACGCGTCCGGGGAGGAGGGTCTGTGGGTCACGTTCAAGGTGAAGCTGTCCGAAGCAGTGAGCCATCAGGTGCGGGTGCGCTGGGAGGCCGACCACGCCTATGACCTCGACGACTACGCCATGACCTACGAGTTCTGGAACATGAGCGGCTGGTTGGCGTTCGCGCCCGGCCAGACCGAGAAACAAGCTGACGTGTACCTGAACGATGACAGCTACGCCGAGGCCGACGAGATCTTCCGAGTGCGGCTGTCCAGCCCCGAGGGAGCCACCATCGCCGACGGCGAAGGCATCATGACCATCACCGACAACGACTGAACACCACAGGAGATCGCGGTCAGCCGGCTTGGGGACGGCCCGTCGCCGTTTCAGCGCCGACCAACGCGGCTGCACCCGGCGGCGGGGAACCAGCCGGACGCGAGCTGCGGAGGATGCCGGCGCCGACCAGAGCCGCGATCGTCGAAGCGATCAGAATGCCGATCTTGGCGTCGGAGACGAGTTGATCGGATGTGAACGCCAGGTTGGTGATGAACAGCGAGACCGTGAAGCCGATGCCCGCCACCGCGCTCAGGCCCACCACATGGGTCCAGGTGGCTCCCTCGGGCAGGCTGCACACCCGGAGCCGCACCGCCAGCCACGCGAACGACGAGATGCCGGCCACCTTGCCCACGACGAGGCCGGTCACGATCCCGATCGTGACCGGCGAGTCCAGCACGCTCGCCAGCGAGCTGCGTGACAGTTCCACGCCCGCGTTGGCCAGGGCGAACACCGGCACGATCACGAAGCTCGTCCAGGGATGCAGCCAGTTCGCGAGCCGGTCGGCCACGGCCACCCGTTCTCGCGCCTCGAAGGACACCTGTCGGGCCTCCTCGGCGCTCAGAAAGCCGTCGGCGAACCATCTCTGGACGCTGTCCGCGAACCCGCCGGTGCTCAGCAGGGGCTTCGCCGGCGCGAACAGGCCCATGATCACGCCGGCGATGGTGGCGTGCACCCCCGACTCGAAGAGCGCGATCCAGAACACGACCCCGACTATCAGGTAGATCGGGGTGTACCAGACGCGTACCAGCCTCAGCAGCACCAGCAACGCCACGATGCCGACCGCTACGGCCAGCCAGCCCGGCGACAGATCGTCGGTGTAGAAGATCGCGATCACGAGTATCGCCCCGATGTCGTCGACGATCGCCAGGGTGAGCAGGAAGACCTTCAGCACACCGGGAACCCGGTTCCCCAGCAGCGAGACCACCCCGACCGCGAAGGCGATGTCGGTGGCCATCGGAATCCCCCATCCGGCCGACCCTTCGCCGCCCGCGTTGAAGGCTGCGTAGATCACCGCCGGCACGACCATGCCGCCCAGAGCAGCGATCGCCGGGAGCGCCGCGGCCGCAGGCCGTCGCAGCTGTCCCACAACCAGCTCGCGCTTGATCTCGAGGCCGACGACGAAGAAGAACACCACCATGAGCGCGTCGTTGATCCACTCTGCGAGGCCCTCGTCGATCACCAGCAGGCTGCCGATCTCGACCCGGGTGTGGCTGCCCATCAGGTCGTGGTACGAGTCGCGCCAAGGCGAATTGGCCCAGACCAGCGCCACCACCGCCGCCACCAGCATCAAGATGCCGCCGCCGACCTGCAGGTGAAGGATGCGCTGCATCGGCCGGGCGATGTGGCGGGCCAGCGGCCGGTCGCTTCCGCTCCAAGTGAGCGATGAGGGTTCGAGCGCGTCGCGTGGTCGCTCGGTATCTAGCGCCATGGGATCTTCCGTTCCGATTATGCGGAGTGAGCCAGCGGTGAACAGTCATACCATGGGATGCCCATGGGACAGAGTCCAACGGTACAGGGAGGCGCCGACGGGGCCACTCCCCAAACCGTCGGCGCGCCCAGCCTCGAGGCTGACCGGTGATCTTCAGCCTGCTGGCGCTTCACATCGCGGTGTGCGTGCTGCTGGTCGCCACTGGACGTCGGCTGGGACGCAACAGCCTGCTGGTGGGCGCGGTGCCTCCGGCGGCCGCTGCGGTCTGGGCGGCGACCCGGCTCGGGGCCGGCCGGACCGAGGCGGCCGATCTGAGTTGGGTGGAGGGCCTCGACCTCGCCCTGGCCTTCAGGGTGGATGCCTTCGGCGACATCATGACCGTGATCGTCTCGGGCATCGGCGTGGCCGTGTTCGTGTACGCCCACGGGTACTTCGCTCCCGAGGCGGAGGGCACGCCGAGGTTCGCGGCGACGCTGCTGGCCTTCTCGACGGCGATGCTGGGCCTGGTCTGGTCGGACTCGGTCTGGTCGCTGTTCGTCTTCTGGGAGTTGACGTCGGTCACGTCGTTCCTGCTGGTGGGCCACAAGCGCACTGCGCCCGCGGCGGTGGCTGCGGCCCGGCAGGCGCTGATGATCACCGCCGGCGGCGGGCTGGTCCTGCTCGCCGGCCTGCTGCTGGTGACCGATTCAGCCGGCACCACGCTGATAAGCGAGATGCCGCCGCTCGACGGGACCGCCGCCGGGGTCGGCGCGGTGCTCGTCATGGTCGGCGCGGCCACCAAGTCGGCCCAGATCCCGTTCCATTCCTGGCTGCCGGGGGCGATGATCGCTCCCACCCCGGTAAGCGCCTATCTCCACTCGGCGACCATGGTGAAAGCAGGCGTGGTCCTGGTAGCGGTGATGGGCCCCGCTCTGGGAAGTCTGGCGCCCTGGAGGCCTTTGGGGTTCGCCTTCGGGATCGCCTCGGTGTTCTGGGGGGCGATCGGGGCTCTGCGCCACCGCGACGCCAAGCTCATACTGGCGTGGGGCACGGTGTCGCAGCTCGGGATGCTGATCACGCTCTTCAGCGCGGGCACCCCCAAGGCCGTGCTGGCCGCGGTGACGCTGCTGGTGGCTCACGCCCTGTTCAAGGGCGCGCTCTTCCTCGTGGTCGGGGAGATCGACGTGCGCGCCGGCACCCGCAACATCGACGAGCTGGGCGGTCTGGCACGCCGCATGCCGACCGCGTTCGCGGTGGCCGTGCTGGCCGGGCTGTCGATGGCCGGCGCCCCGCCACTGCTGGGGTTCATCGCCAAAGAGGAGGCGGTCAAGGCGGCCATCAACCTCGACGGCGCCGAGGCCTGGATCGTGGGCTTCGCGGTGATCGCCGGCTCGGTGCTGACCGTCGCCTACACCGTCCGCTTCTTGGTCGCGGTCTTCGGCGCAGGGCCGGCCACGACGCTGGCGATGCGCCGCGCCGCCATGAGCGTGCCGGCCGCGGTCCTGGGGCTGGCGGGCGTGGCGGGCTACGCCGCCCTCGGTCAGCTCAGCGACGTGGTGGGGTCGGCCGCCACCCGGCTCAGCCGCGCCGGCGAGGTAGCCGACCTGCACCGCTGGCCGGGCCTGACGCTGGAGCTGTGGATCTCTGCGGGCGTTCTGGCGCTGGGCACAGTCGTGGGCCTGGTCGTGAGTCGCCGGCCCGGCCGAGTTCCGGTGGGTTACGCGGCCCGCTGGACCGACGCCTCCATCGACGGCGTCATCACCTTCGGTCGGGCGGCCTGCGCCCGGATCCAGCACGGCTCACTCCCGGTGTATCTGGTGACGATGGTCGCCACCGCGGCGGTAGCCGCAATCCCGTTCGTGGGCGCAGGGGGCCTCGGCCACCTCTTCGCGTGGCACTCGCCGCTGCAGGCCGCGCTGGCCCTCACCGTGATCGGCGCAGCGATCGCGCTCGCATTCGTCGGCAGCCGTGTCGCGGCGGGGCTCGCGCTGGGAGCGTCGGGAATCACGATGGCCGCCCTCTTCGTGGTTCACGGTGCGGCCGATCTGGCCCTCACCCAGTTGCTGGTCGAGGCGGCCGTCGTGGTCGGTTTCGTACTCGCCTTCGGGCACCTGTCGCGCAGCTTCCCGAAGGTGGGCCTGCGGTGGAAGACAGCCCGCATGGCGGTCGCCGGAGCCGGGGGGGTCGCAGTGATGGTCGGACTGGTGGCCGCATCGGGCGACCCTCGCGCCGCGCCTCCGCTCGCTGAGATGGCGTCCGCCTCCCTCGACGAGGGCGGCGGACGCAACGTTGTGAACGTGATACTCACCGACATCAGGGCCCTCGACACTCTGGGCGAAGTCTTGGTGCTGGCCACCGTCGCGCTGGGCGTCGTGGCCCTTGCTCGCGCCTCCAACGGCGCTGAGAGGCCGTCGCCATGACCGGGCCCGCCACCACCGAGCCGCAGTCGTCAATCGTCAGTCTCGGAATCCGGGCCGCCAGCCCCTTCGTCTTCCTCGTCGGCTGCTATCTGCTGTTCGCGGGCCACAACAATCCTGGGGGCGGATTCTCCGCCGGGCTGGTGTTCGGAGCGGTGCTCGCGCTGCGCACCGTCGCCGGGTTCCACCGCCCGACCTACGGGGTGACCCTGGCGGCCGGGGGCATCTTCGTCGTGGCGGGCGTTGCCCTGATGCCGCTGATCTGGGGGGACGTGCTGTTGGACCAGCAGGTCTTCTCGGTGGAAGTGCCGCTGCTGGGCAAGGTCAAGACCGGTTCCGCTCTGGTGTTCGACGTCGGCGTGACAGCCATCGTGGTCGGGACCGTCATGGCGGTTCTCGACGGGCTGGGAGCGACGGAGTTCGCGGCAGGCGGATCCGAAACATCCGAGCGGGACGGGACGGGATGAACACCGCACTGGTGCTGGCCGTCGGCGGTCTGACCGCGGTCGGGGTCTACCTGTTGACCGGGCGGTCGCTGAGCCGGATAGTTCTCGGCTACGCCCTGCTGGGGCACGCCACCGTCCTGGCGCTGCTCGCGGCGGGGGGGTCTGCCGGCGAAACCCCGATCGTCGGCCAAGCCGCACCCGAGGCGATGGCCAACCCCCTGCCGCAGGCCCTCACCTTGACCGCCATCGTGATCTCGTTCGGATTGACGCTGTTCCTTCTGGCCCTGGCCAGACGCCAGCGGACTCTCTCAGGCGACGACCTGGTCGAGGACGACATCGAGGACCGCCGGATCGCGTCCGCCGAGAGCGAGCGCGACACGGTCGCCGGTGAGCCGTCCGGAGCCCCAGCCCCATGACCGAGCTGATCTCGATCACGATCGTCGCGCCGCTGGTGGCCGCGGCCGTCAGCCTGGCGGTGCGCTCCCGCTCGTTCGTGCGAGACCTCGCCGTCGTCGCGGGCCTGGGCTGCGCCGCGGTCGCCTCGCTCGTCATGGCCATATTCGTCGCTCGGGACGGCACCCACACCGTGGCGGTCGGCGGGTGGGCGCCGGAACTCGGCATCGTGCTGGTGGCCGACCTGTTCGCTGTTCTGGTCCTGCCGGTGGCGCTGGGCATCATCTTCGTGGTGGAGATCTTCGCCATCGGGCAGCGCTCGACGGTATGGGCCGCAGATCCGCGGTTGAGCGGACCGCTGCTGTGCGTGCTCACCTCAGGGGTGTCGCTGGCCTTTCTGACCGGCGACCTGTTCACCCTGTTCGTGGGCTTCGAGTTGATCCTGGTGTCGAGCTACGTGCTGTTGACCCATCAAGGCAACCAGGGCCAGGTTCGCTCGGGCATGACCTACATGGTCATGAACCTGCTCGCCTCGACGCTGTTCCTCTTCGGCGTGGCCTTCGTCTACGCCGCCACCAGCACCGTCAACCTGGCTCTGCTGGCCGAACGGATACCGCAACTCGACACCGGCGTCCGGCTCGGCATCGGTGCCTGGTTCCTGGTGGTCTTCGGCACGAAGGCCGCGGTGTTTCCCCTGTTCAGCTGGCTGCCGGACTCGTACCCCACGGCGCCCACCACCATCACCGCAGTGTTCGCCGGACTGTTGACCAAGGTCGGGATCTACTCGATGATCCGCTTCCACAACCTCACCGGCATGGACGATCTGGGGCCGGTCATGCTGATCGTGGCCGCCGCCACGATGCTGATCGGCGTTCTGGGAGCCCTGGCCCAAACCGACGTCAAGCGCATCCTGTCGTTCCACGTCATCAGCCAGATCGGCTACATGCTCATGGGTTTGAGCCTCTTCACCGTGGCGGGCACGGCCGGGGCCATCCTGTTCTTGATCCACCACATGCCGGTCAAGGCGATCCTGTTCCTGGTGGGCGGGCTGATCGAGAACCACGAGGGCTCAAGCTCGCTGGAGCGTTCGGGG
>JAJDZO010000307.1 GCA_022824605.1 Acidimicrobiia bacterium | reverse complement strand
CGAGGTGGAGCACACCGCTTGCGGTCGCCAGGTGTTCGAGCGGTTCCTGCATCACGGGTGCAATGCCAAGGGTGGCTGGTCGACGCGGTCCGTCATCGACGCCGCGGTGGTCGCGATCCGAGAACAGGTTGGCTCTGGTCGCGCCATTTGCGGACTCTCCGGGGGTGTCGACTCCGCGGTGGCGGCCGCTCTGGTGCATACCGCCATCGGAGATCAGCTCACCTGCGTGCTGGTCGACACCGGTCTGTTGCGTGAGGGCGAGGCCGACGAAGTGGAGGAGACGTTCGGCCGCCATTTCGGGGCGCGCTTCGTGCGCCTCGACGCGGCCGACGAGTTCTTCTCGGCCCTGGCCGGCGTCACCGATCCTGAGGCCAAGCGCAAGGTGGTCGGCGAACAGTTCATCCGGGCCTTCGAGCGGGCCCGTGGCCACGTCCCCAACGCCGGCTTCCTGGTGCAGGGGACGCTGTATCCGGATGTGATCGAGTCGGGTGCCACCACGCACTCGTCCACCATCAAGAGCCATCACAACGTGGGCGGTCTGCCCGAGGATCTGGATTTCGAGCTGGTGGAGCCGCTGCGGGTGCTGTTCAAGGACGAGGTGCGGGCGGTGGGGGCCGAACTAGGCCTGCCGCCCGAGATCGTGAACCGCCAGCCCTTCCCCGGCCCCGGCCTGGCCGTGCGCATCATCGGGGAGGTGACCCCGGAAGCGGCCGCCACGCTGCGCCACGCCGACGCCATCGTGCGCGAGGAGTTGCGCCGCGCCGGCTTGGAACGCGAGATCTGGCAGTCGTTCGCGGTGCTGCCCGACATCCGCACTGTGGGCGTGATGGGCGATGAGCGCACCTACGGGCGGCCGGTGGTGATCCGGGCCGTCACCAGCTCCGACGCCATGACCGCCGACTGGGCCAGACTGCCCCACGATGTGCTCGAAGCGATGGCCAACCGTGTCGTTGCCGAGGTCGGCGGCGTGAACCGAGTCGTCTACGACATCACCTCGAAGCCCCCCGCCACCATCGAGTGGGAGTGACTCAGTGGGAGTGACTGAGTGGGAGTGAACCCGGCCTTGCCCTCTAGTGCAGTGCCTCGTCGAGGTCGGCTAGTAGGTCGTCGATGGATTCGATGCCGACCGACAGGCGGATCAGGCCGGGATCGACGGCCAGCGGCGAGTCGGCTACCGAGAGATGCGTCATGGTGGAGGGCTGCTCGATCAGTGACTCCACCGCTCCCAGCGACTCGGCCAGCCGGAACACCCGGGTGGAGCTGACCGCAGCCACCGCAGCCTGCTCGCCGCCGCGCAGAACGCACGACACCATGCCCCCGAAGCGGCGCATCTGCATGGCTGCGACCGCGTGGCCCGGGTGGCCGGCCAGGCCCGGATACAGCACAGAGGACACCGCCGGGTGCCCGGCCAGGAAGTCGACTATCGCGGCCGCATTGTCGCAGTGGCGGTCCATGCGCACGCCAAGGGTCTTCACGCCGCGCAGCAGCAGATAGCAGTCGAAGGGGCTGGGCACCGCCCCGGCTGCGTTCTGCACGAAGGCCAGCTGCTCGGCGAGGTTCTCGTCGTTCACTGCCACGAACCCACCCACCACGTCGGAGTGGCCTCCCAGGTACTTGGTGCTGGAATGGACCACGATGTCGGCGCCCAGAGCCAGCGGGTTCTGCAGATACGGGGTGGCGAAGGTGTTGTCGACGATCAGCGCTGCCCCCGCAGCGTGGGCGGTGTCGGCCAGCGCGGCGATGTCGACCACCGTGAGCATGGGGTTGGTGGGGGTCTCCACCCAGACCTGGCGTGTCTCGGGCCGCAACGCTGCGGCCAGCGCGGCCGGGTCGCTCAGGTCCACCGTCGACCAGTCGATGCCGCGCTCGCCGTAGACGCGGGCGATCAGCCGGAAAGTGCCCCCGTAGGCGTCGAGGCCCAGCACCACATGGTCGCCGGGGTGCAGCAGACCTACAAGGGCGTTCTCGGCGGCCATGCCGCTGGCGAAGGCGTGCCCGGAGGCGGCACCCTCGAGGGCGGCGATGCTGCGCTCCAGCGCCACCCGGGTGGGGTTGGAGGTCCGGGAGTACTCGAAGCCGTGATGCTCGCCGGGCGCCGACTGCACGAAGGTGGTGGCCAGATGGATGGGCACCGTGATCGCGCCGGTGGTCTCGTCGGGCTCCTGTCCGGCATGCACGGCCCGAGTCTCGAACCCCCAGCTCTCGGGGTTGTTCACCCCAGCCTCCCTTGCCCCCGCACCCGTTACCACAGCGCGTTCTGGGCGGTGTCGCCCGGACTCGACGACAGGTAGCTGAGCACGTCCGTGCTGGAGACCACCGCCCTCGGCCTGCCCCCGTCGAGGACCAGCAGCGCCGGCGAGTGTTCCAGCTTGGCCACAGCCAGCGCGACCGGCTCGCCGATGCCGATCTGCGCCAGCGGCCGGCTCATCACGTTCTCCACCGGCTGGTTCAGCAGGGCGCCGTCGAAGGCCAGGGCCATGAGCTGCAGCTCGTGTACCGATCCCATCACCTCGGCCGCGGCCAGCGGCATCTCACCTTTGGCCACCGGCAACTGGCTCAGGCCGTGATCACGCATGCGGGTGGCGGCCAGGCTCACCGGGTCTTCGGGATTCACGAACACCAGCGGCGGCAGGGCGCCCTCCTTGGCGTCGAGCACGTCCTTGACGCAGGGATGCTCGCCGATCAGGAACCCGTGCGACGCCATCCAGTCGTCGTCGAACACCTTGGAGAGGTAGCCGCGTCCCGAATCGGGCAGCATCACGACGATCACGTCTTCGCCATCGCAGCCGCGAGCCACCTCCGCGGCCGCGCACACTGCGGTTCCGCCGGAGCCGCCGATGAGCAGGCCCTCGCTCTGCGACACCAGCCGGGCCATCTCGAAAGACGCCTGGTCGGACACGGCCACCACCCTGTCGACCACGGCGGGATCGTAGGTTTCGGGCCAGAAGTCCTCGCCGACGCCCTCCACGAGGTAGGGCCGTCCCGAGCCGCCGCTGAACACCGACCCTTCCGGGTCGGCCACCACGATCTGCACGTCGGGGTTCTGGCGTTTCAGGTAGCGGCCCACCCCGCCGGCGGTGCCGCCGGTGCCGGCGCCGGTCACGAAGTGGGTGATGCGGCCGTCGGTCTGGCGCCACAGTTCGGGTCCGGTGGTCTGCTCGTGGGCCAGCGGGTTGGACTGGTTGAAATACTGGTTGGGGCGGTAGGCCCGCGGCGTCTCCTGCACGAGCCGTTCGGCGGTGGAGTAGTAGGAGTCGGGGTCGTCGGGGGCCACCGCCACCGGGCAAACCACCACCTCGGCACCGTAGGCCCGCAGCAGCTGCACCTTCTCGGCGCTGACCTTGTCGGTCATCACGAAGATGCAGCGGTAGCCCCGCTGGGCGGCCACCATGGCCAGCCCGACGCCGGTGTTTCCCGAGGTGGGCTCGATGATGGTGCCGCCCGGGTCGAGGAGCCCGTCGCGCTCGGCCGCGTCGATCATGGTGATGGCGGCACGGTCCTTAACGCTGCCGCCCGGGTTGAGCATCTCGAGCTTGGCCAATACCTCGCATGCAGCGCCGGCGAACACTTTCGGCAGCCTGACCAGCGGCGTGTTCCCCACGAGGTCGAGAACTGAGTCGGCGACCTCCACGGCCAGCAGGCTACCGCCACTGCGCGGCTCGCTCGCCTATTCGCTCGGTCTCTTATTCTAGAATGTGCTCACTCACTAAAATAAGGCCCGCAATTGGTCGCCGTAGTGTCGATCACTGGAATAACGGGCCTCTGATGCCGTTCTTATTTTATTATGTAGCCTGATAATGGAATAACGAGTCAGGGTGTTGCAATGACAGGAATAGCGAATCATGACGACGATTGAGCTGAGCGGGCGGGCGGGCCGCTTGCATCGCCAGCCGACCGGATACGCGGCGTTCATGCCCAAGCCCCTGCCACCGGACCCGCCCCTGCGATGGGACAGCGGTCTGGTCGGACTGTTGTCCGACGCCACCATGGCGCTAGGACGATTGGACGGCATGGCGTCGAACCTGCCGAACCCCGACCTGTTCGTGGCCTCCTATGTGCGCCGTGAGGCCGTGCTCAGTTCGCAGATCGAAGGTACGCAGTCGAGTCTCGACGACGTGTTGGCACATGAGGTCCAGGCCCGGGTCGCCGGCTTGCCCTCCGACATTGCTGAGACCGTCAACTATGTGCGAGCCATGCGTCTCGGCCTCGGACTCCTTGACGAGTTGCCGTTGTCGGGGCGGATCATTCGCCGGATGCACGCCGAGCTGATGCAACGGGTGCGTGGGTCCGAGCGAAGTCCCGGCGAGTTCCGTACGACTCAGAACTGGGTGGGCCCGCCCGGATGCACGCTGCAGACGGCGGCCTTCGTGCCGCCTTCACCGGACGACCTCCCCGACGCGATCCGGGATTTCGAGATCTTTCTGAACGAGAGCCAGGATCCGCCGCTTGTGCTCGCCGGGTTGGCCCACGCGCAGTTCGAGACGATCCACCCGTTCCTTGACGGCAACGGACGTGTGGGGCGCATGCTCATCACACTGCTGCTGGTGCAACGACGAGCGCTGGCCCGCCCGCTGCTGTACCTGAGCCTGTACCTAAAGCAGAACCGCAGCGAGTACTACGAACGCCTCAACGCCATTCGCGCCCGCGGCGACTGGGAGGGCTGGCTCAGGTTCTTCCTGACCGGCGTGTCGGTCACCGCCGATCACGCCGCCAGAGCTGCGGCCAGCCTGAGCGCCCTCCTAGACGAGCATCGCGATCTGGCCATGCGTGAGGACTTCGGCAAGTACGGCTGGCCGATGCTCGACCTGCTTGCCGAGCAGCCGATCGTCACCATTAAGTACGCGTCGGCCAGGCTCGGCTCCACGCCGAGCACCACCGGCCGTGTGCTGGAGCGGCTGCAGGAAGCGGGAGTGGTGCAGGAGGTAACGGGCCGGAGACGTCACCGTCACTACCGGTACTCCCCGTTCCTAGACCTGCTAGCCGACGACACGGCCGCGCCCTGAACCGCCCGATGCCGCAGGTGGGTGCAGGGTGTGGTCGCCGTTGGGGCGTGGCCGGCGGGCTGGGCCGGGGGTGTCGTGGGGTGGAAGTAGGGTGAGCCGCGATGGCGGAATCGGCGATTCTGGAGGGGCTGAACCCGGCCCAGCACGAGGCGGTCACCCATGTCGGCGGGCCGCTTCTGGTGGTGGCCGGCGCAGGCTCGGGCAAGACGAGGGTGCTCACCCATCGCATCGCCCACCTGATCGAGCAGCACGGCGTGTCGCCGTTCGAGATCCTGGCCATCACCTTTACCAACAAGGCCGCCGGCGAGATGCGCCACCGTGTGGGCACCCTGGTGGGTCCGGTAGCCGAGAGCATGTGGGTGTCGACGTTCCACGCCGCCTGCGTGCGCATCCTGCGCCGTGACGCCGAACAAATCGACTACCCGAGTCGCTTCACCATCTACGACCAGGGCGACGCGGTGCGCCTGTGCGGCTATGTGCTGCGCGACCTGAACCTCGACCACAAGCGCTTCCCGCCCCGGTCGATCCACGCCACCATCTCCGCGGCCAAGAACGACAACATCGGTTCAGCCGAGTACGCCGAGCGGGCCTCCAACATCTTCGAGCGGCGCATCGCTGAGGTGTTCACCCTCTATCAGCGCCGTCTGGCCTCGGCCGCAGCCATGGACTTCGACGATCTGCTGCTGCGCACCGTCGAGCTGTTCCGGAACTGTCCCGACGTGCTGGACCGATGGCGGCAGCGTTTCGCCCATGTGCTGGTGGACGAGTTCCAGGACACCAACCCGGTGCAGAACGAGCTGGTGATCAGCCTGGGCGCCGAGAGCCGCCAGGTGACCGCGGTCGGCGACGCCGACCAGTCGATCTACGCCTTCCGCGGCGCCGACATCCGCAACATCCTCGAGTTCGAGCGGGCCTTCGACGATGTCCGCATCGTGGTGTTGGAGCAGAACTATCGCAGCACCCAGAACATCCTCGACGCGGCCAACTCGGTCATCGTCAACAACGCCGGACGCAAGCCCAAGGATCTGTGGACCGACCAGGGATCGGGCCCCGCCATCGTCCGCTACCACGCCGACGACGAGGCCGACGAGGCCCGCTATGTGGTCAGCGAGATCGTGAGGCGCCGCGACGAAGAACAGATGCAACTGTGCGAGATGGCCGTCTTCTACCGCACCAACGCCCAGTCCCGGGCGATCGAGGAGCAGCTGATCACCGCCGAGATCCCCTACCGGCTGGTGGGCGGCACCCGCTTCTATGACCGCCGGGAGATTCGTGACGCCATGGCCTACCTCAAGGCGGTGGCCAACCCCGGCGATGAGGTGAGCGTGAAACGGGCACTGGGCGTGCCCAAGCGGGGCGTCGGCGCGGCGTCGGTGGCCAAGATCGACGCCTACGCGGCCGCGTCCGGGCTCACCTTCCATGAGGCCCTCGGGCGCTGCGGCGCCGCGGGCGTGGCCGGGCGTGCCGCGGCCGGTGCCGGGCAGTTCTGCACGCTTATCGACGACATGGCCTCGCTGCAGGCGTCGCCGGCTGCGTTGCTGCAGGAACTGCTGGAACGTTGCGGCTACCTCGACGAACTGCGTGCCGAGAAGTCGGTCGAGGCCGACGGCCGGCTCGAGAACCTGGCCGAGCTGGTGGGGGTGGCCGGCGAGCACGACTCTCTCGACGAGTTCTTGGAGGCGGTGGCGCTGGTGGCCGACACCGACGACCTGGCCGACGTCGACTCCGAGGAGTCGGCGGTGACGCTGATGACCCTGCACGCGGCCAAGGGCCTCGAGTATCCCGACGTGTTCGTGATCGGGATGGAGGAAGGCGTGTTCCCCCACATCCGGGCCCTGGGCGAGCCTCACGAGTTGGAGGAGGAGCGCCGCCTCGCCTACGTCGGGATCACCCGGGCCATGCACCGACTCACCGTCACCCACGCCTGGAGCCGTCTGCTGTACGGCAGCCGGCAGTACAACCCGCCCAGCCGGTTCCTCAAAGAGATCCCCGACAATCTGGTGCAGGCCGCCGACGGCTCCCGGGCCGGGCGCAGCCGCCACTACACCCGCAGCCGTCACGAGCGCAGCCTCGACCGCCGCTCGGCCAACCGTGACGAGATCGTGCAGCGGGCCCTCGACGCCGGCCGCCGGCCCGTGCCGTCGCAGTCGGGGGCCGACCGTCTGGGCCTGCGGGTGGGTGACGACGTGCGCCACGCCCAGTGGGGCGAGGGCGTGATCATCGACATCAAAGGCGAGGGCGACGCAGCCGAGGCGTCGGTGCGGTTCCCGGCGACCGGTGAGAAACGGCTGCTGTTGTCGTGGGCCCCGCTGGAGAAGATCTGACCCCTGACGCTCAGGTGTCGTGGATCGCGATGCGCAGCCGCTTGTTCGCCTTGCCCTTCGACTCGGTCTTGACCACCTCGAAGCGGCCGACCTCGCCGGTGGACGGCAGATGGGTGCCGCCGTCGGCCTGCTTGTCGAGCCCGACGATGTCCACCACGCGGATCTCCTGCACCGATTCGGGAATCAGGTTGACCTTGGTGCGGATCAGGTCGTCGTCGGCCAGGGCCTCGGCTCGGGGCAGGAACGAGATCTCGATCGGGCGGTCGGCCGCGATCTCGGCGTTCACCAACTCGGTGACCCTCGCCGCGAAGCCTTCGGGCAGCGGGTTGAACTCGAAGTCCATGCGGGCCGACAGCGGCGCCATGTTGCCGCCGGTCACCGACACGCCCCAGGTGTTGTAGATCACCCCGCACAGGATGTGCAGCGCAGTGTGGGTGCGCATCAGGGCGTGACGGCGCTGCCAATCGAGTTCCCCGTGTACGGGCGTGCCCACCGTCAAGGCATCGCCTCCCTCGACGGTGTGCCACACCACGTCGTGGCCTCGCACGTCGGTCACCGAAGCCTCGCCGCCATCGAAGCCGAGTGAGCCGGTGTCGTGGGGTTGGCCGCCGCTGGTGGCGTAGAAGGCGGTGGCGTCGAGGGCCACCCTCCCGTCATCGTCGACGGCGACAACGACTGCGTCGAAGGCCCGGCATTGGGCGTCGCGTAGGAATATCCGGTCTGTGGGGTTCACGTCAGCCATAGGTCCTCCAGTGTGGCAAGTCCGCGCGGCCGGTTCACTTCGGGTTGATGTCGACTCGGACGTCTCCGTCGACGACGGCCACGTCGAAGTGGTGAAGGCCCGTGCCGGCGGCGTCCACCACGTCGTCGGCATCGCAGGTGTTCACGAACACAGCCTGCTCGGCCTGCCACCGAAAGAAGCAGTCTCGGCTCTGTCCGGGCCGGCGGGCCTCGAAGGCCAGCCATCCCGACTCGGGGTCGTCTCCGAGGTGCTGCAGGATGATGTCGCGTTCGCCGTCGGCCACGTCACCGAACAGGATCGGCCCGCGGTCGGCGATCTCGGCACTGATACGACCGGTCTCCATGTCGCGGAAGTCCGGGTCGCCGAGACGGATCTCCACATCGGTGCCGCCACGGGTCAACAGCAGCACACCCAGCGCCAGCCCCAACGCCACCGCCACTGCGGCCAGTCCGACCACGACGGCGGTGCGGAGGTTCAGACTCGGTCCCCTCGAAACGGGCATCGCGGCCTAGTATCGCCGCCCGTGGATCTGTTCGAGCATCAGGGCAAGGAACTGTTCGCCCGGTATGGACTGCCGGTGCCGACGGGTGAGGTGGCGTTGTCGCCCGACGAGGCGGTGGCCGCCGCCGCCCGCCTCGGGCTGCCGGTGGTGGTGAAGGCCCAAGTGCACACCGGCGGACGAGGCAAGGCCGGAGGAGTGAAAGTCGCCGCCGACATCGATGCCGTGCGCGGCCACGCCGCCGACATCCTGGGCCTCGACATCTCGGGCCACATCGTGGAGCGTCTTTGGATCGAGCAGGCGTCCGACATCGCCGAGGAGTACTACGCCAGCTTCACCCTCGACCGGTCCGCCCGCAAGCACCTGGGAATGCTGTCGGCGCAGGGCGGGGTGGACATCGAGACGGTGGCCGCCCGCGATCCCGAAGCCATCGCTCGCATCCACATCGATCCGGTCGACGGGCTGTCGCAGCCGGCGTGCCGCCACTGGGTGCGGGCCGCCCGCATCCCCGAGGACGTCGCCGACGCGGTGGCCGATGCGTTGGTGACGCTGTACAGCGCCTACGTGGACGCCGACGCCGACCTCGTCGAGGTCAACCCGTTGATCGTGACCTCCGGCGGCGATGTGGTGCTGCTTGACTCCAAAGTCACCCTCGACGCCAACAGCACCTTCCGCCACGACGACTACGCCGCCTACGACGCCACCCAGACCCGCGACGAGCGCGAGCAGGCCGCCCACGCCAAGAGCCTGCAGTACGTGGGACTCGACGGCACGGTGGGGGTGATCGCCAACGGAGCCGGTCTGGCCATGAGCACCGTGGATGTGGTCAACCAGGTGGGGGGCAGCGCAGCCAACTTCCTCGACATCGGCGGAGGCGCCAACGCCGAGGTCATGGCGGGCGCGTTGGAGGTCATCACCAACGATCCCGCGGTGCGGGCCATCCTGATCAACATCTTCGGAGGCATCACCCGGGGCGAGGAGGTGGCCAACGGCATCATCGAGGCCACCGGGCGTGTCGATATCGACTCGCCCATAGTGATCCGCCTCGACGGCACCAACGCGGCCGAGGGCCTCGAACTGCTGGAGCCCCACCTCAGCGATCAACTGATGATGGAACCGACCATGCTCGACGCCGCCCGCCGAGCGGTGGAACTGGCCGCCGCCGGAACTCCGGAGGTGCAGCCGTGAGCATCTTCGTGGACGAGAACAACCGGTTTCGGCAACCACACAGCCGCCAAGACCGGGATCGGGTGCAGCCGTGAGCATCTTCGTGGACGAGAACACCCGGGTGGTGTACCAGGGGCTTACCGGTTCCCAGGGCCGTTACTACGGCCTGCTCAACCGCGACTACGGCACGCAGGTGGTGGCCGGCACCAACCCTCGCAAAGCCGGCACCGATGTGGACGGGGTGCCCGTCTTCGCCACCGTCGCCGAAGCGGCCGCGGCCACCGGCGCCACCGTGAGCTGCGTGTTCATCCCCGCGCCCGGGGTGCCCGCCGCGGTGCTGGAGGCGGCCGAGGCCCAAATGGAGTTGGTGGTGGTGATCACCGAGGGAGTGCCCGCCCACGACGAGGCGTTCGTGTTCAACAAGCTGCAGCGCGACCACCCGGATGTACGACTGCTCGGCCCGAACTGTCCGGGCATCATCAGCCCAGGCCGATGCAACATCGGCATCACCGCGGGGCACATCGCTCTACCGGGCGGGCCGGTCGGGATCGTGAGCCGCTCAGGCACGCTGACCTATCAGGCGCTGTACGAGCTGAAGCAGCAGAACATCGGGGTCACCACCTGCGTGGGCATCGGCGGCGACCCGGTGCCCGGCACCAGCTTCATCGACTGCCTGGCCGCTTTCGAGGCCGACCCGGAGACTCGTGCGGTGATGATGATCGGCGAGATCGGCGGATCGGCCGAGGAGGAGGCGGCCGAGTTCATTGCCGAGCACATGACCAAACCGGTGGCCGCCTACATCGCCGGGGTGACCGCCCCGCCCGGCAAGAAGATGGGCCACGCCGGGGCCATAGTGTCAGGCGGCAAGGGAACCGCCGCGGCCAAGATGGAAGCGCTCACCCAAGCCGGAGCCCGCGTCGGTCAGAACCCCACCGAAGCCGGCGAGTTGATGGTGGATATAGTCGCTGGTCTCTAGGGAGCGCTCAGCGGCGGTCGGGTGCCCCCGCGACTAGGCCTTGGTCGGCGTGCGCGCCGTCCGACTGGCGTGCCTCGTGCGCTCGAAACGTAGCTTCGAGGTTTGCCCAAACCGCTGCTGAGACTCCGGTTTCACGCTCCAGCAGTTCGGCGAGTTCGGCGGTGATCGGCGCCTGCCCGTTGACAATCAAGTTGACGCGCTCAGCGGTCAGGCCGGTGCGCCCTACGAACTCCGCTTGAGCGATCCCTCGCTCCGCGAGCAGTTCAGCAAGTGTCTCGCCCGGAGGAAACACGACCTCAGGGGAATGGCGGTACTCGACTGCGACCGTCTCGGTCATGTGAACCCCTCCTGTCAGTGGTAGTCGACGATCTCGGTGACCGTCACGCTGTCAACCCGAGTCCAATCCAGGCCGCCATCCTCCCTAGTCAGCGGAGGCACGGCCGTCGGTCGGAGTATGAGGCGGTGGCCTCTGTGCACGTCCACCGCGAGTTCGCCAGCCCCGCCGTGGCATCTGCCCGGCAGGTGGCGCATGTCGTCAAGGCTAACTGAGGCTGCAAGCTGCTGTAGTCGCAGCGTGATCCGTTTTGCGCCCTCCGCGCCCCATCGACGCCGAAGAAATCTCTGATCCGACAGTTGTCGTTGCAGCTTGGCTGTGGAGAACAGAACGTTCACGGAGCCTCAATTGGCAGTTGAGAGCAATGGCGTGAGCAGCGTAGGCTCGGAGGTGGCTTGTTCAACTATTACATGATGTTCTAATATAAATGAGAATTGGGCAAGGTGGCAGAATGACCGTGCAACGGTCGCCTGCCCGTGTCGTGGCGCCCCGTAGGCTCGATGCTCGTGGATAGCACACCAAGAGCGCTGATCTCTGTGTTCGACAAGGCGGGTGTTGTCGGGTTGGCTGCGGGGCTTGTCGATCTGGGGTGGGAGTTGATCGCCAGTGCGGGGACGGCTCGGGTGATCGCCGCGGCGGGCCTACCGGTGGTGGATGTGGCCGACTACACGGGCTCGCCGGTCATGCTGGGGCATCGGGTGGTCACACTGCACCCCCGCATCCATGGCGGGATCCTCGCCGACCGCGATGACTCCTCCCACCAAGCCGATCTTCAGGTCAACGGGATCGGTCCGATCGATCTTGTGGTGGCGAACCTGTACCCGTTCGAGAAGTCGCCCGGCATCGAGACGATCGACATTGGCGGCCCGGCCATGGTGCGGGCCGCAGCCAAGAACCACGCCCATGTCGGTGTGGTGGTCGACCCGGCCGACTACGAGCCGATCTTGGCGGAGATCCGTGAGAGTGGACGGCTGTCAGCAAACACGAGGCGGCGCCTGGCTCGCAAGGCGTTCGCCTACACCGCGGCCTACGAGGCCGCCATCGCCAACTGGTTCGACGTCGCCGAGCCAGGGTCGGGCCTGCCGGGCTCGGGGGTGTCAGACTCGGCTGATTCTGAGTCGGGCGTGCCGCCGCCGTCCGGTGAGTCGGGGCTACCCGAAGTGCTGAGGCTGGAGCTGGAGCGGGCCGACGCGCTGCGTTATGGCGAGAACCCCCACCAAGAGGGCGCCCGTTACCGGAGGCGGGGCACGCCGGGCTTCTTCGACGGCGTGGTTCAGCACGGCGGCCCGGCGCCGAGCTACTTGAACCTGCTGGATGCGGAGGCGGCCTGGCGCCTGGCCCACGACCTCGGTGATCGGCCCGCCGCGGTGATCGTCAAGCACGCCAACCCGTGCGGAGCAGCCGTGGCTGATGATCTGGCCACCGCGTACTCGCGGGCGTTCGACTGCGACCCCCGCAGCGCCTTCGGCGGCGTGGTGGCCGTCAACGCGATGATCGACGGGGCCACCGCCGGCGCAATGGTCGCCGCCGCGCAGGCCGATGTGGTGATCGCCCCCGGTTTCGCCGATGGAGTGATCGAGCGGCTGGCCAACCGAAGAGCCAACACACGCCTACTTGAGGCCCCCGCGCGGTTTGCCCATCAGGTCGTAACTCGCTCGCCGGACTCGCGCAGCCATCTGGCGAGGTTGGAGCTGCGAAGCCTCGGCGGGTGGGGCAACGAGTTCCTGGTGCAGACCGCCCGCCGGATTGTGGCCGACCCGGCGGATTGGCGGGTGGTCACGGAACGGCAGCCCACCGAAGCCGAGCGGGCCGATGCCCTGTTTGCCTGGAGGGTGTGCGCCCACACCGGCTCCAACGCGGTCGTGCTGGCCAAGGACGGAGCAGCCTGGGGCATAGGCGCCGGCCAGCAGAACCGAGTGCAGGCTGGCGAGATCGCCGCGGCCAAGGCCGCGGGCCGGGCCGCGGGCGGCGCCTGCGCCAGCGACGGCTTCTACCCGTTCGCCGACGGCATCCACGCCGCAGCCGACGCTGGCGCGGCGGTGGTGGTCCAACCCGGAGGCTCAGTCAACGAAGCGGCCGTCATCGCGGCGGCTGACGAGCGCAACATAGCCATGCTCCTAACCGGAGAACGCCAGTTCCGCCACTAAGAGGCAGCGAGGATAGGTGCAGACCCGTCGCATCGTGACGGGGCATTTCCCGCTCTTGTTCGCTGCGCTCACTGGCCGCCCAAACCACGGCATGACTGCCCACGGCCTCGCCCGTATGGAGCGTGCTCGCTCGCCCATTCGCTCGGCCTCTGAGAGGAAAAAAGGCGGACAAGCGGCGGCACTGGACGACAGGGCCACGGCAAGAAGTACTACCTGTCGACCTCCGAGCCGAAGTGTGCGGGCGCTACCGTGACGAGCGGTGGCCACAGGTGGGTCACCCGCTACGAAGGGGCGCCGCGAAATGTCGGAGCGCAGTTCATGAGGGTGTCCATCCGCGAACGCCTCGACGCCAAGGGTCATCTGGTGGCCGATGGAGCCATGGGCACCCAGCTCTTCGCGGTGGGGCTCAGCGCCGGCGACCCTCCCGAGGCCTGGAACGTGCATCACGCCGAGGAGGTTCGAGCCATCCACCGGGCCTACCTGCGGGCCGGGGCCGACCTGGTGATCACCAACAGCTTCGGCGGGACGAGCTTCCGCCTGGCGCTGCACGGCTTCCAGGACCGGGTGGTCGAGTTGAACGAGGCCGCCACCCGCAACGCCCGCATCGAGGCCGACGCCGAGGCTGAGCGGACGGGCCGACCGCGGCTGGTGGCCGGCTCGATGGGTCCGACCGGCGAGCTGCTGGAACCGTTGGGCAACATGTCGGCCGCAGCCTGCGAGGCCGCGTTCGCCGAGCAGGCAGAGGGCCTGGCCGCCGGCGGCGCCGACGTACTGTGGATCGAGACGATGAGCGACCTCGACGAGGTGGAGGCCGCCGTGCGGGGGGCCCGCTCGGCCTGCGACCTGCCCGTGGCCGCCAGCATGAGCTTCGACACCGCCGGGCGAACCATGATGGGCGTCACCGGCACGGAGTTGGCCGAACGGCTGGGCGGACTGGGCCTGGCGGCGGTGGGCGCCAACTGCGGCAACAACATTCCCGACACCGAGGCCGCGGTGGCCACCATCGCGGCCGCCGCGCCGGGCACACCGGTGATCTCCAAGCCCAACGCGGGCGTGCCGGTGTGGAGCGGAGACAACCTGGTCTACGACGGAACCCCCGAGGTGCTGGCCGCCCACGCCCACCGAGCCCGGGCCGCGGGAGTGACCGTCATCGGCAGCTGCTGCGGCAGCACCCCCGCCCACACCGCCAGGATCGCGGCCGTGCTCGCCGGCGACGAGCCCCCGCCCGACATTGAGTCCACGCCGCCCGCAACCCCGGGCACCGAAGACCGACTGGCCCGCCGCCGCTCCCGCCGCCGCCGTTAGTGGGCGCGCAGATAGGTGCAGGTTTGTCGCGTCGGGGCGGGGTGTTTCCCGCTCTTGTTCGCTGCGCTCACTGGCCGCCCAAACCACGGCATGGCTGCCCACGGCCTCGCCCGTATGGAGCCCGCTCGCTCGCCTATTCGCTCGGCCTCTTAGCTCTTTGCTGCTGCCGACAAGACTGCAACTTGAGACGCCGTCGCTCGCTCAGAATGGGTTTGGCTGGATAGGGCGCTCCAACTAGTGCTCTGTCCACAAACGTTTGCGCGCGTGGTGGGTGTGGTTGGGTTTCATGCTGCTTGTGCGGCTGGGATGCCCCATCGGCGTCCTCGCTGGGAGCGGACTCGGGCGCGTTCGC
>JAJDZO010000148.1 GCA_022824605.1 Acidimicrobiia bacterium | reverse complement strand
CGCCGAGATCGGCGACCTGGTCAACCTGACCCACCTCGACCTGAACAGCAACCGGCTTGATCGCCCCATCCCCGCCGAGATCGGTGCGCTCACGAAGTTGGAGGTGCTGGACCTCAAGCACAACGTGCTCTTCGGGTCGATTCCCGCAGAGATCGGCAGCCTCAGCCGGCTGCGAATGCTCGATCTGCGGGGCAACGGATTCTCCCGTGAGTTGCCCGACACACTCGGCGGGCTCTCCAGCCTCACCCGCCTGGTGCTGAGCGACAATCGCTTCTCGGGCTCGATCCCGGCTGGGTTGGGCACCCTCGACCGTCTCGTGTGGCTGGACATGAGCCACAACTCGCTGTCGGGGCAGATACCGCCCGAGCTGGGCGACCTGACTGCCTTGACCTGGCTCGATCTGAGCGTCAACAGCCTTTCGGGTGAGATTCCAGCCGAGCTGGGACAGCTGTCGCAGCTCACCATGCTCAGCCTTTGGCGCAACTCGCTGACCGGGGCGATCCCGCCGGAGTTGGGCGACCTCGCCTCGCTGCAGGATCTCGGCCTCAGCCTCAACGACCTGACCGGGGTGATCCCGCCCGAGCTTGGTGATCTGAGCGCGCTGCGGCGACTGCGGCTCGGCCACAATCGCCTGGAAGGGCCGATTCCCGCGGAGCTGGGCGAACTGTCGGACTTGGAGCACCTGTGGCTGGACGGCAACCAGCTTTCGGGGCCGATACCCGCGGCGCTGGGCGAGCTGCGCTCTCTCACCGAACTGTGGCTCCAGGACAACCGTCTGTCGGGTCCCATTCCCGTCGAGATCGGCAGCCTTCGTTGGCTTCAGACCCTGAGGCTCGACGGCAACCGGCTCTCGGGCACCATCCCAGCTTCCCTCGACGGTTTGATCCGCTTGGAGCAGCTGCGTCTCGACGGCAACGAGCTCACGGGGGAGATCCCGCCCGTTCTCGGTCGCCTCTCCCGCCTGGAGAATCTCGACCTCGCAGGCAACTGGCTCCAGGGGCCGATCCCCATTCATCTTGGGAACCTCCCCGCGCTGCAGCGGCTGAGCCTTCACAACAACGAACTGTCGGGACCCGTCCCCGATGCCCTGGGCCGTCTCAGCAAGCTCACCGAACTCGACCTGCGCAACAACGAACTGTCGGAGGCCATTCCCAACGCGATCGGCTCGCTCGCGCAACTCAGGACGTTGAGGCTCCAGAACAACCGCCTGTCGGGAGAGATCCCCGAAGCCGTCGGCAGGTTGAAGAAGCTCACGGTGCTGGACCTGCGGGGCAACCGACTCTCGGGCCCGATCCCCGAAAGCATCGGCGACCTCTCGAACCTGGTCGAGTTGCGGCTCGGCGGCAACCTGTTGAGCGACGAGATCCCCGAGTCGCTGACCCGTCTCGGCAGACTCGAATGGCTGGACCTCAGCCGCAACTCGCTGTCGGGGCCGATCCCGCCCGCCCTCGGCGACATCGCCGGCCTCCAGGCGCTGTACTTCAGCTTCAACTTCCTCGACGGTGAGATTCCCGCCGAACTCGGCAAGCTGTCTGATCTCAGGATCTTCAAGGCCCGTTGGAACGAACTGTCCGGGGAGATTCCCGCCGAACTGGGCGACCTGGGCAGCCTTGAACGGCTGAACCTGTGGCACAATCACCTCACGGGGCCGATCCCGGCCGAACTGGGCCGACTCACGAACCTGACGCGGCTCGACCTCGACGAGAACGAACTGTCCGGTGAGATACCGCCCGAGCTGGGAAACCTCGTGGGGGTCACCGAGCTGTGGCTGCGCAGCAACGACCTCTCCGGGGCCATCCCGCCCGAGCTCGGCTCGATGGCGTCACTCAGGCGGCTCTACCTCGACGGCAACCAACTCTCCGGTGAGATCCCCGCCGAGCTGGGCCGCATCGACGGCCTCAGGCGCCTATGGCTCCAAGACAACGACCTGTCGGGCGACATCCCGGCAGAGTTGGGCGGACTCTCCGAGCTGGCGCAGGTGATGGTGGGCGGTACCAACGACTTGGCGGGATGTCTGCCCGCGGCCTGGGAGTCACTCGACTTCGAGCGCCACGATCTCGACACCCTCGGCCTGGAGTTCTGCTAGCTTCGGGCGACAACCAAAACCGGGGAGCTCGGGACAGCCGGGCTGAGAGGGCACCCACGCAACTGCCGCGGTGTCGACCCGCCGACCTGATCTGGGTAATGCCAGCGGAGGAAGGCCCATGGACCTACAACCCCTTCAGACTTCTGTCGGCCGAAGCGCGCCCCGTCGCATCATCGGTAGACGCATCCGGGAGGCTGGCGTCGCGTTAGTCGCGGTGGCCCTGTTGGCCGCAGCCTGCAGCGGCGAGCGTTCCGAGGACTCCGAGGATCTCTCGGGCACCACGGTGACGCTGCTCACCCACGACTCCTTCTACGTGTCGCCCGAAACGTTCGAGGCGTTCACCGCGGCCACCGGCATCGAGGTCGAGCAGCTCGCCTCCGGTGATGCGGGCGCGCTGGTGGCCCAGGCGTGCCTGACCGCGGGCGAGCCGCTCGGCGACGTGCTCTTCGGGATCGACAACACCTTCTTGCAGCGCGGCCTCGACTGCGAGGCGTTCGAGCCCTACGCCTCGCCCGGCCTCGCCGGCGTGCCCGACCATTTCAAGCTCGACCCAGCCAATCGGGTCACGCCCGTCGACTTCGGCGATGTGTGCCTCAACTACTGGATCGACGCCTTCGACGGCTCGCCGCCCCCGCCGAGGGCGCTCGATGATCTGATCAACCCGGAATATGCGGGAATGCTCGTCGTGCAGAGCCCCGAGACGTCGTCGCCGGGCCTGGCGTTCATGCTGGCCACCATCGCCCACTTCGGCGAGCACTGGGAGGACTACTGGTCTGGGTTGCGCGACAACGACGTGTCGGTGACCTCCGGGTGGGAGGACGCCTACTACGGCGAGTTCGCGGCCGGAGGCGGCGAGCGCCCGATCGTGGTGTCGTATGCGTCCAGCCCACCCGCCGAGGTCATCTTCGCTGATCCGCCCGTCGACGAGCCGCCCACGGGAGTGGTGACTGACAGCTGCTACCGCCAGATCGAGTTCGCCGGCGTGCTCGCCGGGGCCGGCAACCCTCAAGGTGCCCAGGCTCTGATCGACTTCATGCTCACCGAGACGTTCCAGAACGATGTGCCGCTCAACATGTTCGTGTTCCCCGTGATCGAATCGGCCACTCTTCCGGCGGAGTTCACCGCCCACGCCGAGATCGCCGACAACCCGTTCATGGTCGACCCGGTCGAGGTCGAGGCCCAGCGCAACGCCTGGACCGACCGGTGGGTGGAGATCGTGCTGCGCTGACACCGGTCGCCGGCCGAATGAAATCCGAGGTGCCCGCTAAGGGCCCGAGAGGCCGAGCGGATAGGCGAGCGAACGCGCTCCATACGGGCGAGGCCGTGGGCAGTCATGCCGTGGTTCGGGCGGCCCGTGAGCGCAGCGAAAAAGAGCGGGAAACACCCCGCCCCGACGCGACACGCCTGCACCTATCCGCGCGCCCTCTAAGGCACCCGGCGCGCCGTCTGGCTGCGTGGCTTCCTGCGCTGGTAGCGGGCGCCTTCATGGTGCTGTTCTTTGTGTGGCCCATCGCCGGGGTGATCGCTAGAGGCTTGAGCGGGTCCAGCCCTGTGAACCTGCTCGGCGAGATCGGTGGCTCGGGGTCGCACCGCTCGGTGATCTGGTTCACCGTCTGGCAGGCGGCCGTGTCGACTGTGTTGACAGTGGCGGTGGCGCTGCCCGCCGCGGGGGCGGTGGCCCGGCTGCGTTTCCGAGGCCAGCGGCTGGTGCGGGCGGTGGCGACGGTTCCCTTCGTGTTGCCCACCGTGGTGGTGGCGGCCGCCTTCGAGGGCCTCTTCGACCGGTTGGGCCTCGCGGGCGGCGGCACCTTGAGCCTGCGCCACACCGTGTGGGCCATCCTGGCGGCCCATGTGTTCTTCAACTATGCGGTGGTGCTGCGCACCGTCGGTGCCCACTGGGCCAACCTCGACGCCCGGGTGGAGGATCAGGCCCGGGTGTTGGGGGCGACGCGGTTCGAAGTGTTCCGCCAAGTGGTGCTGCCCCGCCTGGCCCCGTCGATCGCGGCGGCCTCGGCCATCGTCTTCCTGTTCTCGTTCACCTCTTTCGGGGTGGTGCTGATCCTCGGAGGCCCGGCCCGGGCCACCGTCGAGACCGAGATTTATCGCTACGCCGTCGTCCGGCTCGACCTTGAGACCGCCGCGGCGCTGGCTGTCGTGCAGTTGATCGCGGTGGTGGCGCTGGTGGCTGTGTCGAACGCCCTCGAGCGTCGGCGGGCGTCGGTCGAGCCGGCCTCGATGCCTGCGGCTGCGCCCCGGCGCCGCGGCCCCGGTCTGGTGGCCAACCTGGTGGCGATGGGCCTGATCC
>JAJDZO010000085.1 GCA_022824605.1 Acidimicrobiia bacterium | reverse complement strand
CCACGACGGCCGCCGTGACGACGACAGCCGCTCCAGCACCGGAGCCTGAGGCTCCAGCACCGGAGCCTGAGCCGCTGTCGTTCGGCTTCGTGGTCCCGAGCTCGATCAACGACCAGGCCTTCTCGCAGGTCGGCTACACCGGGTTCACCCAGGGCATAGAGGCCACCGGGGCGAGCGATGCGGGCGTGGTGCAGAACGTCGATCCCGCCGACGCTGCGGAGGTCATGGCCAATCTCGCCAACGAGGGCGCTGATGTGGTCATCGCGCTGGGCGGGCAGTTCGGTCAGGCCGGAATCGAGGTCGCCCCGCGGTTCCCCGACACCCACTTCGTGGTGGTCAACGGCTTCGAAGTCGGCGAGAATCTGTCGGCATGGTCTCTGAGCGAGGGCGAGGTCGCCTATCTCGGCGGCGTGCTGGTGGCTTCGACGGTCGACAACGTGGAGGTGCTGGCCAAGATCTCCGGCCTGGAGATCCCGCCGCTGCAGCTGTCGGCCGCCGGGTTCAACGCAGGAGCCCGGACGGTCACGCCCGACATCGAGTTCATCGCCACCTTCACCGGCGACCAGGACGACGCCGGCCTGGCCTACGAGGCGACGACCGCCGCGTTCGAAGCCGGCGCCGACATCGTGCTCACCGGGATGAACAACGGCCTCTCGGGAATGGAGCAGGCCGCGTCCGAGCAGGGGCAACTGTTGGTGAGCGACGTCATCGACAAGTGCGACGACCCCGACGTCGGAGACCTGTACTACGCAGCCACCAGCGCCGATGTGATCTTCGCCGTGCGGGCGATCATCGTCGGCATCGACGACGGATCGCTGCACCCGGGCTTCTTCCGCCAGAATCTCGAGGAGGCCGAGGGATTCGTCGTCAGGCTCTGCGACTCAGAGATTCCCGCAGACGTCCAGACACGGATCGACGAAGCCCGCCAGGGACTCATCGACGGATCGATCACCATCGACATCACGGCGCTGAGCTGACGCCGCCGCGCCAGCGGTGACCGAGGTGGATCCAACACCCCTGGCCGAGCTCCGCGGGATCACCAAGAGCTTCCCGGGCGTCCTGGCCAACGACGCCGCCGACTTCAAGGTGCTGCCCGGCCGGGTGCACGGGCTGCTCGGCGAGAACGGCGCCGGCAAATCGACGCTCATGTCGATCCTGTGCGGCCTCTACCAGCCCGACCGCGGATCCATTCTCGTCGACGGACGTCCGGTGACGCTGCGGACGCCCCGCGACGCCGCGGCGCACGGGCTCGGCATCGTCCAGCAGCACTTCGCGCTGGTGCCGAACCTGACCGTGGCTGAGAATGTGATCCTGGGCGTTGAAGACGGTGCCGTACTGCGGACCCGCCGGATGCGTGAGCGCGTGCAGCAGCTGTGCTCGAGATTCCGGCTCGACCTCGACCCCTCGGCGACGGTCGGCGACCTCTCGATCGGTCAGCGCCAACGCGTGGAGCTCGCCAAGACCCTGATCCGCGGCAGGCGTGTGCTGGTCCTCGACGAGCCGACCACCGTGCTCACCCAGTCCGAGGTCGAGCAGCTCTTCGAGACGCTGCGCGAGATCGCGTCGCAGCGCAGCGGCGTGGTGATCATCACCCACAAACTCGATGAGCTGATGGCCGTCTGTGACGACATCACCGTCATGCGTGCCGGCCGGACACTGGCCACACACCCGGTGGGCGACACCTCAGCGGGCGAGCTCGCCGTCGAGATGGTCGGGCGGGAGGTGTCGGTGCCATGGCTGGCCGCGACGCTCGGATTCGCCGAAGAGGCCGACAGCGCCGTGCGGCCCCGCACGCACGTCCCCGACTCACCGGTGCGGCTGAGGCTCGAGGACGTCAGCGTGCGCGACCATCACGGCATGCTCGCCCTCGATGGCGTCGGTGTCGACGTCCGCGCCGGCGAGATCGTCGGGGTCGCCGGCGTGGAAGGCAACGGCCAACGCGAGCTGGTCGGCGTGCTCGCGGGCATCGTAGCGATGGAGTCCGGCGCGGTGTTCGTCGACGGCGTCGAGGTGCGGCTCGACTCGCCGGGCCGGCGCAGTGCAGGGCTCAGGGTGATTACCGAGGACCGGCACCAGTCGGGGGTGGTACTCGACATGACGCTGCTCGAGAACCTGATCTGCGACCGGTTGTCGGACCGGCGCATAGTGCGCCGCGGGGTGATCCGTCGGCGCGACGCCGCCCGACTCGCCGACGACCTCTCGGCCGAGTACCAGATCAAGGCGCCGAACTGCCACACACCGATGCGCAACCTCAGCGGAGGCAACCAGCAGCGCAGCGTGCTGGCCCGGGAGCTGAGCGCACCGACGGCGGTGCTCATCGCCGCCCAACCCACCCGCGGCCTCGACATCGGCGCCACCGCGGACGTGGTGGAACGGATCCTGCAGGTACGCGACAGCGGGGCAGCCGTGCTGTACGTGTCGTCCGACCTCGCCGAATTGCGAGCGCTGTGCAACCGTGTGGCGGTCCTCAACGGCGGGGTGCTGACCGAGGCGCGGCCGACCGCGGAGGCCACCCCCGAATGGCTCGGCACCGCGATGTCGGGCGTGTCGCAGTGAGCGGCGCCTCAGTCAACTATCGGGTCAGGGCCACCCGGGTTCTCATCCCGGTGGCCGGTGCGGTCAGCGGTCTGCTGCTCAGCGCGCTCCTGCTGGTGGTGCTGGGCAAGTCCCTCCGCGACGCCTACGGCGCCTTGTGGGACGGCTCGGTCGGCAGCGCCTTCGCCTGGGGCAACACCCTCAACAAGGGCGCCGCGCTGGCGTTCTGCGCTCTCGGGTTCGTGATCTGCTTCCGGGCGCGTCTGGTGTCGGTGGGCCAAGAAGGGCAGCTGTACTTGGGGGCCATGACTTCGACGGCTGCCGCGCTGGCCCTCGACGGCGCGGTCCCGGCGGCGCTGGCCGTGCCGGTTGCGGTGGCCGCGGGCGCGGCCGGAGGCGCGCTGTGGGGAGCGCTCGCCGGAGTGCTCAAGGCGCGGTTCGCGGTCAACGAGACCATCTCGACGCTGCTGCTGAACTTCGTGGCCGTCTACCTGGTCGGCTACTCGGTGCAGGTCGAGGCGCTGCTTCGCCAGGAGATCACCAACATCGCCACCGAACCTCAGAGCAGGGCTGTCCCGGAGTCGCTTCGGCTGTCGCAGTTCGATCCCGACGGCGCGTCGCAAGCGCACAGCGGAGTCCTGATCGCGCTCGTCATGGTCGCTGTCACGGCGTTCGTGCTGAACCGCAGCGTCTTCGGCTTCCGGGTGCGCCAGCTCGGCGGCAACCCGACTATGGCAGCCCGCACCGGCGCGAGGCCCGACTGGCTGGCCGTGAAGATTATGGCCCTGTCGGGTGCTGTGGCCGGTCTCGCCGGTCCGTCGCTGGTGCTGGGCGAGCAGTTCCGGCTCCGAGCCGACATCTCCGACGGAATCGGCTTCAACGGCATCGCCGCGGCGCTGATGGGATCGGGCACGCCGGTGGGAGCAGCCCTGTCGTCGCTGTTCCTGGGTGGGCTCAAGGCAGGCGGCAACCTGATGGAGATCCGCGCCGATGTGAACGCGTTCATCGTGCTGGTGATCCAGGGCATCGTGATCGTGCTGGTTGCAGCGGGAGCGATATCGATGCGAGGCGAGTCACGCTCGATCCTCAAGCAGATGTCAGCAACCCTGAGGCTCGATCGGCTGCTCGAACGGCGCAGCCCGGTCGAATGCGTCGACCCGCCAGCAGTTGACGCCACGGTACCCGGCCGATCACAGCCAACCGACATCAGATCGCAAGGGCCGCCGTGACCGAGCTGATCGCGTCGGGT
>JAJDZO010000027.1 GCA_022824605.1 Acidimicrobiia bacterium | reverse complement strand
CAGCGTGTTGGGGTAGCTCATCATGGGCGACTCCATGATCGCGTCGAGCGAGAACTCCTTCTGGTACTGCGCCAGCGGGTTGAGCGTCGAATGCAGATGGTTCTTGTAGGCCACCTTGGCGAACTGCTCGAAACCCACCCCGTCGTGTTCGTGGGCGTAGGCCATGCCGGCCTGGGCGAACACGCCGGGCATGGTCTCAGTGCCGAGATGGCCGTCCACGCCGGTGACCGCCCCGAAGCGCCCCGACGGCTCGAACACCTTCCTGTCCTTCTTGGTGGCCCCGCCGAGCAGCCCCATCTTGCCCATCTTCTCGGCGCCCACCGCCAGGCCGATCTCGGCCTCACCGGAGCGGATGGCCATCATCACGGTGCGGATGGCGGTGGCACCGGTGGCGCAGGCGTTGGCCACGTTGTAGACCGGCACTCCGGTCTGGCCGATCTGTTTCTGCAGCCGCTGACCCGTCCCGGCTGACGCCTGGAACAGCGACCCGCAGGCCAGCACATCGATGTCGTTCACCGTGATCTCGGCGTCACCCATCGCGCCCAGAGCGCTCTGCGAGGCCAGGTCGATCAGGTCCAGGTCCTCGTAGCGGGCGAAGCGGGTCATGTGGGCTCCCAGCACCCACACGCTGTCGGGGGATGGCTTGGCTGTCATGGTGGTGGTCGTCCTCCTCCGGTGTGGATGTCGCCTTGGCCGCGGCGTGTCACGCTGGTTCGTAGCCGAAGGCCACGGCTTCGGTGCCGTCGTCGTCGGTGCCGATCGGGTAGGCCACAAGCTGCACTCTCATGCCCGACTCGACCGCTTCGGGGGTGGGGTCGCAGTTCACCACGTTGGAGCGCACCCAGGTGCCGTCGTCGGTGCGCACGATGGCCGACACGAACGGCACGGGAATGCCCGGCGCGGCCCGGTGAACGATGCTGAAGGACCGCAACTCGCCGCGGCCGTCGACCGCAGCCGTCTTGAAGTCGGTCCGCCCGCAACGAGCACAGGCGTTGCGCCGGTCGAAATACCGCGCCCCACAAGCGGTGCATTCTTGGGCGACAAGGTGAGGTTCCGGCTCAAGACGCAGATAGTCGACAAGCGGAACTCGTGCAGTGGTCATCGAGCCGCACACTACCGGGCGGCGGTTGCGCTCACGTTGACCAGCCGGATCGGTGGAGGATCTCGTCCAGCGGGGGACGGGCGCGGCGTGAGGACTGGCTGGGGCGGTCATCCGCGGACCGATGGCCGATGGCCACGGTGCCGACGCCCCGGCGACCCGCGGGCACGTCGAAGCGACGGCGCACCGACTCCTCGTGGTCGAACATCGCGAAGAAGGCCGCACCCAGTCCCCGGTCGCGCGCCGCCAGCAGCAGAGCCATCACCGCCGCCCCGCCGTCGACGAACCAGTACGGCACCGACCATGCCTCCTCGCCGTCGCCCAGCCCGGTGTGAGCTTTGTCCGGCTCGCGGTACCGGCTCACGTAGGCACCCGGATCGACCCACACCACCACCAGCACCGGAGCGGCGAGCAGCCCTGGCCAGGCGAAACCATCCCGCTGAGGCGCAGGCAGCGTGACATCCCAGTAGGCCAGGGCGTGATCATCCTCCAGCACTAGGAACTCCACGGCCGCGGTGTTGCCCGCGGTGGGCGCCCGCCGGGCCAGGTCGCAAATCTCATCCACCACCGCCGGCGCCACCGGCTCCGCGGTGAACGACCGCACCATCCGGCGCCCCCGCACGACCCGCTCGAACTCCATGAGTGTGTCGCCCTCTAGGCCCGCTCAAGGGCCACAGCGCTTCGCCGATTCGCTCGCTTGGTGGCTGTGCTCGCGGGCCGTTCGAGGCGCACCCCTGCCAGTATGGAGCGGACTCGCACGCCGGCTAGCTCAGCGCGTTACAGCAGCTTCTCTAGCTCCTCGGCCATCACCCAGCCGTGGACGATCAGCGTGTCGCCGTCGTCCAGCACCAGATTGTCGAGCAGCTCGGCGGTGCCGGCGGGGATCTTCTGGGGCTTGAGGCTGACATGATCGAGCACCACCGGGGGTCCGCCCTTGCCGCGGGTGGTGAAGATGCGGTCCGCGTAGCTGAGCGATCCGATGCCGAACCGCTTGGCGAGGCGGCGGCCCCAGGCCCGCTCCTCGCCGGTCGCTTTGTGGCCCGGGCGGGGCACCACGTCGTGAAGGCTCTTGAACGCTTCGAAGGCCCCCGGATCGTTGATCTGCATTCCGACCAGCACGTCCTCGTCGGGGAACGACAGAGCGGCCCGGCGGAGCTGGTCGCTCACGATCCCCCGCAGCACGGTGTCACGACGGGTGGTGCGGCAGGTGTGGCCGGCGCCGACCAGCACGCACGGCGTGCCGCCGATGCGCTCCAGAGTGCAGAAGGAGAAGCCCCGCAGACGGGCGTTGTCGCGGGCTTCGGTGACCAGGACCCAGGCCTCGGCCTGCTTGGAGAGGGAACCGACCTCGAAGGCGTTGGACGAGACGGCGCACAGATCAGCCATTTCGGCCAGATCGGAATCCCCCAGCGCCGTGCAATCTCTGGTCTCGATAGCGATTGCCATGACGGCTGCGCCCCCTTATTTCGCCCGTACCGTCGCTCCAGTCTCAGGGACGCGAAGCAGTTTCGCAACCTCGGCGGCGGTTCCGGCGGGCGCGACGGGCCGGGGGCGGGTCAGACCGCGGCGCGTCCGGCGGGCACGACGGGCCGGGGGCAGGTCAGACGGCGGCGCGTCCGGCGGGCGCGACGGGCCGGGGACGGCTCAGACCGCGGCGATGGCCTCGGCGCCGAGCAGTTCGCGCAGCTCGGCGGGCAGCCCGTTGGCGGTGTCCACCGCGAAGTCTGCGGGCAGGCGGGCCACCCTGCGAGCATCCAACACCAACTCCACCGGCGAGCCTCCCGGATGGTCGCACAGCACGGACTTGAGCTTGCGCAACTGCCCGTCGGTCTGGTGCTCGAGACGCAGGTTGACCCGCAGTGGCGGATCCTGCGCGGTGTTCTCCACCAGATGGATGTCGTGGGCGAAGAACCGCAGGGAGTCCTGGCTGGTGTCGGGGCGGCCCCGCACCACCACCACGTTGTCGTCGGCCAGTTTCGAGCCGTGATCCTCCATCGCCTTGGGGAACACCAGCACCTCGACCTTGTCCTCGAGGTCCTCCAGCTCGAAGGTGGCCATCAGCTTGCCCTTGCGGGTGTAGCGCCGGTTCAGTCCGGTGATGACCCCGCCGACGGAGCGGTAGCCGGAGTCTTCGCTGTGGGCGTCAGCGGATATCAGGTCGCCGATGGTGCAGTCGGCGAGGCGGCGGACCGCGGCTTCCATGCCCTTGAGCGGGTGGTCGGATATGTACAGCCCGAGCATCTGCTTCTCGTGGGCCAGCTTCTCCATCCGCTCGAACTCGGCGTCGCCGATCTCGGGGCGGTCATCGAAGGACGGGCCCTCGCTCTGCTCCCCGAACAGCGACATGACCCCGGCCTCGTGCTCTCGGCGTTTGCGCACCGTCATGTCGATGATGGCGTCGTGGGCGTCCAGCAGGGCCTTGCGAGGATGGTCGAGCGAGTCGAAGGCGCCCGCCTTGATCAGCGACTCCACGGTGCGCTTGTTCAGCACCTCGATGTCGACGCGCTCCACGAAGTCCACGAACGACTCATAGGGCCCGTTGGCGGTGCGCTCCGCGATCACCCGCTCGACCACCCCCACCCCCACGTTGCGCACCGCGGAGAGGCCGTAAACGATGCGGTCCCGGTCGCCGGAGTCGCCGAGGACGCCAGAAGAACCGGGCTCGGGCGTGAAGTCCGACGCCGACCGGTTGACATCGGGAACCTGCACCTCGATGCCCCGCAGCCGGCACTCGTTGAGGTACACCGAGGCGTTCTCCAGCTTGCGCTTGACGCTGGTCAGCAGGGCGGCCAGATACTCCACCGGATAGTTGGCCTTGAGATAGGCCGTCTGGTAGGCGACCAGGCCGTAGCCGTAGCTGTGGCTCTTGTTGAAGGCGTAGTCGGCGAACTGCTCGATGATCTTGAACAGCTCGGCGCCGAGCTGTTGCTCATAGCCCATGGAGGCGACGCCGGCGACGAACTTCTCCTCCTCGGCGGCCATGGCGGAGCGGATCTTCTTGCCCATGGCCTTTCGCAGCGAGTCGGCCTCGGCCAGCGAGTAGCCCGCGAAGCGCTGAGCCACCCGCATCACGCTCTCCTGGTAGATCATCAGCCCGTAGGTGTCGGCCAGGATGTCGGCGGCGTCGTCGTGGAAGTACTCCACGGAGCGGCGACCGTTCTTGCGGTCGGCGTAGTCGTGGTGCATGTTGGCCGCCATCGGCCCCGGCCGGTACAGCGCCACCAGCGCGCAGATGTCGTCGAACTCGGTGGGCGCGAGCGAACGCACCAGCGAGCGCACCTGGGGATTCTCAAGCTGGAAGACGCCGATGGTGTCGCCCTCCTGCAGCATCTTGAAGGTGGCCTCGTCGTCGAGCGCGAGGGTGTCGATGTCGACGGT
>JAJDZO010000388.1 GCA_022824605.1 Acidimicrobiia bacterium | reverse complement strand
TACTCCATCGACGGTGCCCAAGCCCTGGTCAGAGCAGCCTTCGCGCCCGAGGTTCCCAACCGGGTGTACAACGCCACCATGGGTGAACTCCACACCATCGCAGCCGTCATCTCGCTCATCGAGCAGGCCGCGGGCCGTTCGATCGAGCTGGAGGTCACCCAGGAGGACTCGATGACCAAATACGGCAACCCGACCAGCCCCATGGATCTGACCGCATCGCGCCGCGATCTCGGCTACGAGGTCGAGTACCCGATGGGCAAAGCGGTGGCCGACTACCTGGAGTGGCTGTAGCGCCGAGCACGCGCATCGGCCGCATCGGAGCCGTCACCGCAGCTCGCGCTCCCTCGCTCGCCTCGCCTGCTGCCACCGCGACCGCCGTACCCATCGCCGTAGATGGCAGCCTAGGAACGCCCCGTCGGCCAAGTCGGTCCCGCGGCGGTGCGCCACCGCACGGCCCGGCCGTCGACTATGCCGTCGGTTCGGAGACCTGTCCGCGGTTGAAGGCGTCCGCGATGACGGAGTCCTCCTCGCGGATGGTCAGATGCTGACGAGCCAGCGACCGGATGGCCGCACGCCTCCTGAGCAGACGCTCCGAAGCGGTCAACGAGTGCAGCGCTTGCAGAGACCGCGCCACTGCGTCCACCAGCCGCTGCGCACTGCACTGCACCGTCGGCCCCTCGGGCACCGTGTGATCCACTAGACCCTCGCGGTGCAGAGCAGCGGTGTCGGCTGCCTGGCCTCGCACCATCTGCTCTGCTCGTGCGGTGTTCCGGTACAGGATCGCCGAGGAGGCTTCGGGCGCTATGGGCGCCAGCCAGGCGTGCTCAAGCGCGATCACGGTGTCGGCAGGCAGCAACGCGATGGCCCCTGCGCCCGACCCTTCTCCCAGCAGCACCGCCACCGTGGAGATTCGTGCGCCCAGCAGCTCGCGAATGAGCGCGCCGACTCCGTGTGCGAGTCCCTCGGCTTCGACATCGGGGCCTGTGCCCGCGCCCTGGGTGTCGATGAACGACACCAGCGGCAGGCCTAGTTCCGTCGCTATCCGTACGGCTCGCCGTGCTTTCTGGTATCCGTAGGGCTTCACTTCGGCACCCCGCCCGCCGGGTCGGCCGAAGCCGATCGCCACGGCCGGCTGGTCCCGGATCCGGATGAAGCCGGCCAGCAGTCCCCGGTCGTCTCGGCCCTGGCGATCGCCGCGAATCTCTACCAAAGCGGAGTCGGCTGCCTCGATCACGGTCTCGATCGAGGGCCGGTCGCGCTGTCTGGAGCGAATGACGGAGCGCCAGGCGTCCGGGCTCTGCGGTTCTTGCGGGTGGGGGGAGTCGTCGTGGGTGGTCGAGGTCGAGTTGAGGGGTTCAGTGCTCGCCTGCGGACCGGTCTCGTGGGTTGACGGGTCTACCTGCTGGCGCGGGGTGGCGATGTCGAGCCATGCCGCGATTCGCGATTGCAACGCTTCGGGTTCCACGATGTCGTCGATGTGGCCGCGCTCAAGAGCAGTCTCGGCGCTGACCTCGGCGAGCGGCACATGCCTTCCCGCGACTGCTTCCACAACTCGGGGCCCCGTGAGCGCGATGGAGGCGCCCGGCTCGGCCCAGACGAGATGACCCTGCGTGCCCCACGCAGCCAGCGCTCCCCCCATGGCGGGGTCCATCAGGTAGTTGAGGCACGGCAGGCCGGCTTCTCGGTGCTCCGAGATGGCTGCGCCTATCGACAGCATCTTGATGAAGGCGGGGGTGCCTTCCTGCATCCGTGTCCCGCCCGAGCGGCAGATCCCGATCACCGGTCTGCGGGCCGCAGTGGCCAGCACGAACGCTCGGGCCACCCGTTCGCCTGCGGCGATGCCGAGAGTGCCTGCCATGAACCCGTACTCACTGCACACGACGGCCACTTCATGATCGCCGATCCGGGCGAACCCCACCCGCACCGCTTCTGCGGAGCGGTCCTCGGCTTGCAGCCGCTCCAGACGCTCGGTGTAGGACACGCGGTCATCGAAGCTGAGCGGGTCCGTGGTCAGCACCTCCCGCGACAACTCAAGAAAGCTGCCCCGAGTGAGCCGCTCAAGCAGTTGTTCGGCCTCGGTCATGGCTGCTGCGTTCCTTCGTGCATCCGATTGAACGTCGCCGGATGTGTCAGCTGAATGTGTCTACCGTCCCCTGGGATTCTGAGGCGGGCCGGTTGGTGATCAGGCGGCCCGCGGCGGCCATCACCGCGGTGGCCGCGCCCGATGTTATGGCCGCGAAGCCCCAGGCCCAGCCGTAGCTCGTCAACTCCACCAGCAGGCCGAACAGCAGCGGGCCGCACACCGCTCCGGTGAAGTTCCCCGTCATGGTGATGCCGGTGGCCGCCCCCGGTGCCGTCGGGTTGGAGCGCAGCATGGCCAGATGGAACAGGCCCGGCCATGCGAACGAGGTGGCGAAGGCGAACGGCATGGCCGCGTACAGCATCGCCTCGGACCCTGTCGACAGCCCTACGAAAGCCACCGCAGCCACCGCGAACATCGCGGTGAGCATGTGGAACGGACTCACCGACGCCCGGTCTGCGCTGGCGCCCAGCACAAGCCTCGAAGCGATCCCGACCACGCTTCCCGCCATGAGCAGCAGGCCGGCGGCGGCTTCATCGACACCGACCTCAACACTCGACAGCACGAAGAACGAGCTGAGTGCCATCGATCCCATCGCCGCCAGACAGGTGGAGCAGGTCACCGCCACCAGCAGCCGCATGGCCACGTCGGGCCGGGGCCGGCTCTTGGCTGTGGTCGTGGCTGAGTGGCGGCGCCCCGAAGCGACCGGGGTGCCGCCGACGGACGGCACGCCCAGCGTCACCCCGCACGCCAGCAGACCTCCCAACACGAAGGCCCATCGCCAGCCGATCGTCAATGCCACGGTGGGGATGGCCAGCCCGGCCAGCAGCGACGCCGCCGGGATTCCCGACTTCTGGATGCCGAGCGCCAGTCCCTGACGCCGCATGGAGACTCCCCTGGCCACGTACAGGTTGGCGGCGGGCTGTCCCCAGGAGTTGGCCAGGCCGGCCAGACCGACGAGGATGATCAGTGCCGCCCAGGACCGGCCCACTGCGCCCGTGATGACCATGAAGGCCGCGGCGGCCGCGGCGGACACACGCAGCGCCGCGGCCGGTCCGGTTCGCTCCACCATCCGTCCAGACCATGCCGAGGTCAAGGCGCCCACGAAGAAGAAGGCGCTCACGGTCATCCCGATCTCGGCCTCCCCGATGCTGAGGTCGTCCTGAATCTGCACCGCCAGGGCGCTCACCAGTGTCGGGCTGAGGTTGGCGGCGGTGGTCGCCAGCAGCGAGGCGGTCACCAATGCGGTGAACCTGGCGTGGTGACGGTCTTGGGTAGGTGCTGTCGATTTTCTCACGACGTGTCGTCCACCCGCTCGGCCTCGCTGTGTCTCCCGCTCTTGTTCGCTTCGCTCACGGGCCGCTCGGTCGCGGGGCCTCGCCCGTGTGGGCCCGGTTTGCTCACCTAGTCGCTCGGCCTCCTAGGGTATACAGCGACCTGTATACAAGACGCGGCCGTGCGCTCCCTCGCTCGCCTCGCGGGCAATGCGCACGCTGGTGGAGGAACACCATGACGCTGATCGGTGCTCGCATCACCGTGGACGGCACGGGCGACGCCGACGAGGTCGGCATCCTGATCAACGGCGCCATCCGTGGAGGATCAGGCCCCGAACAGAAGCTGGTGAGCCGCAGCGACGGCCGGGTGCTGGCCGTGATGCGCAGCGCCGGCCCCGACGATGTGCGCATGGCCTACGAGGCGGCTGCTGAGGCGGCGCCCGACTGGGCCGGGCTGGGTCCCGCGGCCCGCGCCGAGGTTCTGCACCGCGCCGCCGGGCTGTTCAGGGACCGGGCCGACGAGCTGGCCCCGATCATCTCCGCCGATATGGGCAAACCGGCATCGGAGGCCAGAGTCGAGGTGGCCAAGGGCGCGGCCGTGCTCGACTACTACGCCGAACTCGGTTACCGCCGTCTGGGCACCACGTTCTGCACCGACTTCGACGAGGACATCTTCACCCTCATCGAGCCGCTGGGAGTCGTCGCTCTCATCACCCCGTGGAACTTCCCGTTCACGATCCCGATCCGCAAGCTCTCAGCCGCACTGGCCGCGGGCAACGCCGTGGTGTTCAAGCCGTCCACCAACGCCGGCATCACCGGCCTGATGATCGCAGCGACGCTGCTCGACGCCGGTCTGCCCGCGGGCCTGCTCCACGCCACCATCGGCCGCAGCTCGGTGATCACCGAGGCACTGCTGTCGGCGCCCGAACTCGACGGTGTGAGCCTCACCGGCTCGTACGAGGCCGCGGTGGCGATCCGCAGCCGGCTGCCCATGCAGGTGCCGTTCCAGGCCGAGCTGGGCGGCAAGAACACCATCGTGGTGTGGGCCGACGCCGACCTCGACAAGGCGGCCGACATCATCTCGGCCTCGAGTTTCCGCAACAACGGCCAGATCTGCACCGCGGCGGGGCGGCTGCTGGTGCACACCGACATATACGACGACCTGCTGGCGTTGCTGACGGCTCGGCTTCAGGCCATGACCGACACGTCGGGCAGCGACGAGCTGGGGATCCTTGTGAGCGACGGTGAGGCCGGCCGGGTCGAGGACTACGTGTCGTTGGCCGACCACGAGGCCCGCGACGTGGTGCGCCCCGAGCCCGGCGGCTGGCGCGACGGCCGGGTGGCGCCCGCGGTGCTGGTGGACCCTGTGACCGGTCCGCTCACCACCGAGGAGATCTTCGGCCCGGTGGTCACCTTCGAGGCGGTGAGCGACATCGACGAGGCCATCGTCATGGCCAACTCCACCGCCTACGGCCTCACCTCCGGCATCGTCACCGGCGACATCTCGGTGGCTCGCCGCTTCTGGAAGGGCTCCCACGCCGGCACCGTCAAGGTCAACTCGCCGCTCACCGGAGTCCCGTTCCACGTGCCCTTCGAGGGGTACGGGCATTCCGGTGCGGGCTGGGCCGAGGGCGGCGAGTCGTCGCTCGACTTCTTCACCCGCACCAAGACCGTCTACATGCGCTCCTAGCCGAGGTCCGACCACCACCTATTCCCACAACAGAAAGAGGCTCTCATGCTCGCACCTGTCGAATACCGCGAAGCTCTGGAGGCCGCCCGCAACGAGTGGCACTCCAAGAATCACCCGTTCTTCAAGACCTGGGCCGCCGGTGAGCTGTCCAACGCGGCCATGCGGGCCTACTGCCAGCAGCACTACAACTTCGTGAGCAATGCCTCGCGCTACTCCGGGATCATGTACGGCCTGTGCGACTGGCACGACGCCCGGGTGCTGCTGCTAGAGAACCTCAACGAGGAGGAGGACCCAGAGGAGCGCCACGTCGACATGCTCTCGCGTTTCGGCATGGCGCTGGGCATGACCTTCGAGGAGGGCCGCTCGGCTCCCGACCTGCCCACCACCGCCGCGCTCAAGGACTTCATCATCAACACGCTGATGATGCGCAGCGTGCTCGAGGGCATCGCCACGTTGACCATCGGGCTGGAGTCGCAGGTGCCTGAGCTGTACGCGCCGTTGATCGACCCGCTGCGCAACGTGTACGGATTCACCGACAACGACATCGAGTTCTTCACCCTGCACGTCGTGGCCGACGTCGAGCACGGCGACGCCGGCTTCGAGATCATCATCAATCACTCCAACGACGAGCGCGAGCAGCAGATGGTGATCGAGCAGGTCCGCCAGGCCGCCATGAAGCGCTGGTTCTACATGGACGGGCTGTGGCTGCAGTACGTGGAGGGTCGCCAGTGGTATCCCGCCGCCGATGCGGTAGCCGCGGCCTGACGCACGTTCTGGCCGTATTGACGGTTCTCTCCCGCCAACCCGAGACGAGCACGATGGTGGTGGCGAACGACCGCCGACGGGCGTGACGATGCTGACCGATCTGCTGGAGCTGCCGGTCGGAGCGGCTTTCGATGCCGACGTCCCGATGTGGATCGACGGTCAGGCAGTGGCCGGGGTCGGTGGCGCCGCCGCGATGCGCGACGACGTGTGCCCCTCCACCGGCTCGGTGCTGGCCCGGGTGCATCAGGCATCGGCGCCCGACGTGGACCGTGCCGTTGCCGCCGCGGCTCGAGCGCAGCCGGCGTGGGCCGCGATGGGTGTGCACGAACGGGCCGACCGGCTGGCCGAATGGGGGCGGCGAGTGGCGCAGGCCGCGCCCCGTCTGGGTCTGCTCGACGCCCGCGACGGCGGCACCGCGGTGGCCTCGATGACGGCCAGCGCGGCCAAGGGCGGCAAGTTCCTTCAGACCATCGCCGGGGTGGCTCCCGAGATCCATGGCCGGACCATTCCGGCCACCCCCTCGGGCCTGCACTTCACCGAACCCGCACCGTGGGGCGTGGTGGGTGCACTGTGCGCCTACAACCATCCCAGCCTGTTCACCGCCATGAAGGCTGCGCCTGCGCTGGCCGCAGGCAACTCGGTGGTGCTCAAACCGGCCGAGCAGACCCCGTTGTCGCCGCTGGTGATCGCCGCGCTGGCCGCCGACCTGCTGCCGGCCGGGGTGCTGAACGTGGTTCCGGGTGGCCCAGCCGCGGGCGAGGCTCTGGTCGGGCACCCCGATGTGCCCCGGGTGTCGTTCACCGGTTCGCTGCGCACCGGATTGGCCGTGCAGGCCACCGCGGGTGCCTCGGGCGTGCTGAAGAGCCTCACGCTGGAGCTCGGCGGCAAGAACCCCATCGTGATCTTCGACGATGTGGACTGTGACACCGCCGCGGCTGCGGTGGTGAAGGGCTCGAACTTCGCACGCGTCGGCGGGCAGAGCTGCGGAGCCACCAGCCGCTTGCTCATCCACGCGGACTTGCGTGACGCAGTACTGCAGCGGGTCGTGGCCAAGACCGAGCAGATCCGCATCGGCATGCCACAGGATCCGTCGGTGGACATGGGCTGCATGGTTTCGCACTCCCATCGCGACCGCATCCTGGGATTCGTGGAAGCGGGCCGGGCCGACGGCGGGCGCCTGCTTACCGGCGGCACGGCGCCGCCCGACCCGCAACTGACAGCCGGCGCCTTCGTCCGCCCGGCGGTGCTCGACGACGTAGCCCACGGCTCCACCCTCGCCACCGAGGAGATCTTCGGACCGGTGTTGGCGGTCACGACCTTCACCGATGCCGCTGACGCGGTGGCCATGGCCAACGACACGCCTTATGGCCTGACCGCCAGCATCTGGAGCAACGACGTCAACCGAGCCTTGGGCGCGGCCCGAGCCATCGACGCCGGCTACATATGGGTCAACGACGTGGAGGTGCGCTACCCGGGCCTGCCCTTCGGCGGCTGGAAGCAGTCGGGGATCGGCAAAGAGCTCGGGCTGGTCGACGACATCTTGAGCCACACCCGTTCCAAGGCGGTAAGCGTCGCCATCACCCCGGCACGTGGCTGACGGAGCGGCACCGGGCCGCGCCGCATCGGTGCCGCCCACCCGCCGCGAGGCTTCCAGCCAGTACACGGGCGCGCTGCTGTTCTCGCTCAGCCTCGGCATCGCCTTGGTGGCCTACCCGCTGTTCGTGGTGGGCCAAGGTTGGTCGCAGACCACCGCCGGCGTGCTCATCGGGCTGTCCGCCGCGGTGCAGGTGCTCACCCGCTGGCGGCTCGGTTCGGTGATGCGACGAGTGTCCAACTCCCATGTGATCACGGCCGCGGCTGTGCTGATGGGTCTGAGCGTCGGGCTTCTCGTTGTGGATTCGGGGCTTGTGTCCCTAGCGGTGTCGTCGGTGGTGCAGGGGGTCGCCCGGGCGTGTTTCTGGACGGGCAACCAGGTGCAGATCGTGCGCTCTGCTCGCTCGACCTCCAAAGCCATCGCCACGCTCAACATGGCGGCCACCGTAGGCATGCTCGTGGGCCCCGCACTTGGCGGCATCCTTGCGCAGAGTTCGTTCCGCACCGCGTTCGCGGTAGCGGCCGTGGTGGCGTTCGCCGGGGTGATACCCACCCTGGCCCTGGTCCGCTTGCCGCCGTTCGCTCGGGTGGGTGGTCACAGCTACCGGCGGCTGTTGGTGAGCAGGGGTGTCCAGGTTGGCGTGTGGGCCAGTGTGGCCATCGGTGCCTGGCGCGGGCTGTTGGGCTCCTACGTCCCCATCGGGCTCGATGCCGCCGGCAGCAGCGAGGCCGTCATCGGGGTGGTGGTGGCGGTGGCCAACGGGGCATCCGCGCTCAGCGGCTACCTCGCCGTGGACACGGAGGGTTCCCGGGTGGCGCCCAGCGTGGCCCGCTGGGGTGCAGTGACGCTGGTCGCCACCATGTTCGTCGGCTTCGACCTGCCAGTGGCGGCGGTTGCGGCTGCGCTGGTGGTCGGTGGCGTGGCCGTCGGTCTGCTGCAGGTGCTGGCCATCACCGCGGTGAGCGAGGGGGTGCGCGACGAACTGCAGGGCGACGCGGTGACCATCGCCGGGGTTGCCCGGGGCGCAACCCTGTCGGGCGCGCCGTTCGGTGTCGCCGCCCTGCTCGTAGTCGGGCTCGGTCCCGCCGTGCTGGTGGCGACAGCAGTGCTGGTGGGACCGGCCGCCTTGTTCTGCTTGCCCCGGTTCAACCGGAACTGACAGCCGGCACGGAGGCTGTATACAACAATTTGCAGGGTTGTGTGTTGGGGTATACCTTGGCCGGTCTGGCTGCGGATCCATCTGCCACAGCCGTCGTCGACCACGGATTCACTTGGGGGTATCTCCAGATGCTCAAGAAGTTCACGTTCATGCAGCGGCTCCTAGCGGCCCTGTTCGTCTTTACGCTCGTCGCGGCCGCGTGCGGTGACGACGAGCCCGAAGCGCCCGACACCAGTGCCGCGGATGCTGCTGCCCTAGCGGCTGCCGAAGCCGAAGCGGCTGCTGCTGAGGCGGATGCTGCGGCTGCGATGGCCGAGGCCGAAACGGCTGCTGCCAATGCGGCTGCGGCCGCGGATGCTGCTGCCGCTGCGGAGGCGGCCCTGGCTGCTGCTGAGGCCGAAGGCGCTGCCAGTGCCGACGAACTCGCTGCACTTCAAGCCGACCTTGACGCGGCAATGGAGGCCGAGGCTGCGGCCGCGGACGCTGCTGCTATGGCGGATGCCGAAGCGGAAGCGGCTGCTGCTGAGGCGGCTGCTGCTGAGGCGGCTGCTGCTGCGGCGGAGGCTGCTGCTGAAGCAGCCGCGATGGCCGCCGAGGCGCCCGAGTCGATCACCATCGCCATCCTCGAAGGTCCCGGACGGATCGATCCCCACTACCAGGACGGCGAGATGCGCCGCACGATGGAGAACGTCTACGAGCGTCTCATCGAGCGTGACCTCGTCAACCCGTCGATCTTCGTGCCCAGGCTGGCTGCGTCGCTGCCCAGGCTCGTCGACGACACCACCTGGGAACTCAAGCTGCGCCGGGGCATCTCCTTCCACAACGGTGCGCCATTCAATGCGGCCGCGGCCAAGTACTCGATCGAGCGCGTGCTCAGCACGGAACTTGACTCCGATCTCAAGGAGCAGATCGAGAAGATCACCAGTGTGGATGTAGTCGATGACTACACCATTCGCATCAACACCGACGGACCCGATCCCGTACTGCCGGCCCGCCTCTACATGGTGCAGATGGTCGAGCCCGGCGCGGCTGCCGACGGCCTTGAGGACGAAGCTGTGGGCACTGGCCCATACAAGTTCGTGGAGTGGGTGGCCGGCGACTCGCTGACGCTCACCCGCAACACCGACTACTGGGGTCCCGAGCCGCAGATCGACGACGTGAAGTTCGTGTTCCTGCCCGACGAGCAGTCCCGAGTGGCGGCCGTGCAGGCCGGAGACGTCCACTTGGCTGTCGGTCTGTCGGCCGACTCGGCGGGGGACATGCCCAAGCTGTTCGTGCGCGACGAGGGCATCGAGTACCCGTACCTGCGGATGAAGAACTACGAGGGTCCCCTCGGCGACTATCCCGAACTGCGGGTGGCCATCGCCCACGCCCTCAACACCGATGACTACATCGAGTTCATCTACCAAGGCCAGGCCGGCAAGGCCAACTGCCATATCTTCGGCTCGGGCGTGTTCGGACACAATCCCAACATCACCGACCGGGCCTACGACCCGGACATGGCCAGGCAGATCATCGCCGACTCCGGCTATGCGGGCGAGGAGATCTCGTTTGTCGCCAACGGCACCCGCTGGACCAAGTTCGACGAGCTCTCCGAGGCCATCGCGGCTGACATGTCGGCCGTCGGGCTGAATGTCGACTTCCAGCTGCTGGCTTGGGAAGTCTGGCTCTTCGACGAGTTCCTCAAGCCGATCGGTGAGGTCGGCGGCGACATCTTCTTGTCGTCTTCCTCCAACGAGCTTCAGGACGGGGCGAGGCTCGGCTCGTACATCGGTCGCGACAACGTGACATCGTCTTATGACGACGCCGAACTGGTTGCCATGCTGGGCGCCGCGGCGAGCGAGCTAGACCCCGTCGCCCGTGAGCAGATGTACCACGAGATCATGGCCTACAACTGCGAAAACGTCGGCATCCTCCCGATCCTCACGTACCTGAGCGTGAACGGCGGCGCCGACAATCTCAGCTGGATCCCGCGCTACGACGACACAGCCCGCGTCGAGGACATGACGCTGAGCTGATCGTCGGGGCCACTAGTTCCCCTCCACCTGCGAGGGAGCACGACCTGATGAGAATCGGTCGTGCTCCCTCGTGGGCTTCTCCAGGGCCCGAGCGGCCCGTGAGCGCTGCGAACATGAGCGGGACTCACCGGTAGGTCGGCGTGTACCCCTGGAACGACGCCATCCCGGCCGACGATGTGGCCCGTTACCTTGCGGCCGGCTACGGCGCCACCTTCAGCGGCGACGAGTTCCGGGCCATCAGCGCGGGCACATCGCCGGCACTGATCGTGGTGGACATGACGCTGGCGTTCGTGGACGGCCGCTGGCCCACCGGATGCGGTGACACTGCCGGGGCTGCGGTGGAGGCCAACGCCCGACTGCTCGACGAGATGCGCCGTCTCGGGCGCCCGGTGTACTACACGAAGCTGTATGCCGACCCCGCCCATGTGCCGTTCCCGGCCCAGAAGGGGCGCTGGAAGACGGTGGGCCGCCGCCCGCCCGATCCCGACCTGCCCCCCGGCGACGTGATTGTCGACGAGCTGGCCCCCAGGCCCGACGAGTTGGTGATCTGCAAGAGCCACAAGCCCAGCGGCTTCTTCGGCACCGAGCTGGCTGCGTTGCTGGTGTACGACAAGGTCGACACCGTGGTGGTGACCGGCTTGACCACCAGCGGCTGCGTGCGGGCCACCGCGGTCGACGCCTTCCAGTACAACTTCGATGTGGTGATCCCGTTCGAGTGCGTCGCCGACCGCAGCCAGATCTCCCACAAGGTCAACCTGCTCGACCTGCACATGAAGTACGCCGACGTCGCTCCGCTCGACCACGTAATCGACTGGCTCAACCGCCTCTCGAACTAGCGCCCGATCAGATCGTCCCGCCCGCCGGGGGACCGATTAACTGAGCGAGATGACAGTTGACGTGCCGTCTCGGCGGGGGTCGGCGGCCGCGGTCAGTGTGTCCTCTGTGTTCAGGACGGCTTGGGCGCCGCCGAAGCCGCCTATGACGTCGGCGGAGTCGACGAGCTCGTAGTCGGCCCTTCCGATCGCGGCTCGCCAGGCGGGTTCGAGGGTGGCCTCGGTGGTCACCTGGCCGTAACCGATCAGGCGGAACCGGCCGGCCTTCACTGACGAGGTCAGGTCCGCGCCGCCTAGCACCCGGTGCAGGATCTGCAGTTGTCCTTGGGGTTGCATGATGCCGCCTACCACTCCCATGCCGAGCATGGGCCGGCCCCCCTCTAGCACCAGCGTGGGCACGATCGTGTGATAGGGGCGCTTGTGCGGCGCCAGCGCGTTGGGGTGGCGCGGGTCGGTGGAGAAGCCGCGTCCGCGGCTCTGTAGCACGAACCCGCCTTCGGGCACGGTCACTCCTGAGCCGAACCGGTCGCACACGCTGGACGTCAGCACCACCGCCTGCTCGGCGGCGAACACCACCGTGAACACCGTGCCCGGTCCCAGAGGCATCGGGCCGCGCCGGGGCGCGTGATGCAGGCGGGTTCGCATCTCGTCGTAGTCGGGGACTGTGCCGGCCGTGGGATCGGCCAGGCACTCCAGGGCCACCTCGAAGGCTCGGTCGAGTGCCTCGACCATCGCGGCGGCGGCGTCGGCTCCGGCACTGCCTCCAGTGACTCCGAGTAGGCCCAGTTCATGAACCGACTGGGCGGCAAGGGCCACCACGGCGCCCTGACACGGAGGCGGCACGGTCAGGAGTTCATGGCCCCCGAGGCTTGCTCGCAGCGGCTCTACCCATTCGCTGCGGTGGGCGGCAAGGTCATCAATGTCAAGGCTTCCGCCCGCGGCGGCGGTCGTATCTGCAATCCCTCGGGCCAGCGGACCGCGGTAGAAGGCATCGGGGCCGTCGCTTGCGATCCGTTCCAGGATTGCTGCCAGGGCAGGGTTGTCCCAGCGTTCGCTTGCCGCCGGAGCGCGGCCCTCACCGAAGTAGAGCGCTTGACCGGCCGCGTCGAGGCGGCTGCGGGCTCCGGCCCACAACCGGCTGGCGGTGGCACCGACCTCCGCTCCCGCAACCGCGGCGTGTATGGCTGGTTCCAGCACCTCCGACCATCCGAGCCGACCGAAACGTTGATGCAGATCCCACCAGCCTGCAACCGTTCCCGGAACGGTCACCGCTGCCCCGCCCACGGACGGCACGAACCCGTGACCGTTGTCGGGCACCGACTGCGGGTCGGTGCGCCGGCCCGAGCGGCCGCTGCCATCGAGCGCTGAAATGCCGCCGCGCTCGACGACCACGGCCATCATGTCGCCGCCGATGCCGGTGCCGGTGGGCTCGATCACGCCCATCACCGCATCGGCCGCGATGGCAGCGTCCACCGCTGACCCCCCGGCCCGCAGTAGCGCTACCGCCGCCCGGGTCGCCCGCCGATGGCCGGACGAAACGGCTGCCCGCGAAACGGCCTGGTTCCGATCCGTGCTGCTCACCACCCGGGAGTCTCGCGCGCGGGCCGACTCCGAAATGAGTTGATCACCGATGGCGGCGGCCGCCCGCAACGGTGCAGACGGAGCGAACAGTCGTTTGTGCGGCGGCGTCTATGCGCGGGCGTACGGCAGCGGTACGAGCCTCAGGTTCGCCGGATCGACGGCAAGGCGCAGTCCTTCAAGCGTGTACGCGCCCAAGAGAGGCTCGGCACCGTCGTCGCCGAATACAACGATGGTAGGAATGCTCCTCCCGTCTAGCGTGGCCCGAGCCTCACCCATGGCGTAGACGGCTCGACGACCGTCGGCTAGCACTAGTTCGACCTCTCCAGACGGGGGTACTCCCAGTTCTCTCAGGAGTCCACTCGCAACGATTGTGTAGCTAGCGCCGGTATCCACTAGGGCGTTGAGCTGCAATGATCGTGTGCCGTCCAGGCTGTCGAGCCGAAGGGGTGAGGTGAAAGTGCCCACGGGTTTCCCCCAATTCGTGAAAGGTGTCCAAAGCCGACCCTTGAATTCTGCGCTAAACGCAGTCTTCAAGCCTTCATTTGTCATTACATTTCATGCTATCAGAGAGGCCAGCGCTAGCGACCTCTTGGATCATTCTTGGCCACGAGTCGATGCTGGAACGCTGTTGCCGGATGAGTTGGCTCCGGTACGTGTTGTATACAGTCGGCCCGGTGACCGCCCGACTTCGACATCTGGCTATCGCGGTGGCTGATGTGGCCTCGGCTCAGGCCTTCTTCGAGGACGCGTTCGGCATGACCAAGGCCGGCGACGCCGGCCGGGGGGTCTACATGACCGACGGAGTGATGAATGTCGCCCTGCTGCACTTCGGCGACGACCCGGTGCCCGGCATCACCCACGCAGCCGGCCCCGCTGAGTCCTTCTCGGGCCTCTATCACTTCGGCATGTGGGTGGACGACCTAGAGGAAGCCGCCGACCGGGTTGAGGCGGCCGGTGCCGAGCATGTGCGCGGCCGGCAACCCGACGAGCCCAACCGCTACTACGAGGTGAAGTACCGTTCACCCGACGGTCTGGTGTTCGATCTCACCACCTCGGGCTGGATCGGTGCGTTGCGTGATCCAGAGCCGGCGAGCGGTGGGCCGGGCTCATCCATCGAATCTGGTGCCGCCGGCGGGGCCGGATTGCGTGATCCTGAACCGACAGACGGTGGCGCGGGCTCCGACCCGCTGATCGACTCCGAAGATCTTGGTGGCAGCCGCTGACGACCGCGTTCTGATCGCCGGCGCCGGTCCTGTGGGGCTGGTGCTGGCGCTGTCGCTGGCTCGCCTCGGCCACCGGGTGACCGTAGTTGAGCAGCTGGTCGATCTCCTCGATCAGGTCCGTAGGGCCGGCACCATCCACGCGGCCACGCTGGAGATGCTCGACGACATCGGCCTCTACCGCCGCCTCGAGCGCCGAGGGCTGGTGGCGCCGTTGGTGCACTACTGGGAGCGCGGCGACCCCGAGCCCATCGCCGTTTTCGATCACGCCGTGCTGGCGGGCGACACCCGCTTCCCTCACGCCCTGCAGTGCGACCGCCTGAAGCTCATAGAAGAGGCCCTGAAGTTGGCTTCGGACAGCGATCTGATCGAGGTCCGTGTCGGTACCGAACTCGTCGGATTCACGTCCGATGGCGACACCGTCACCGCGGTCGTTGAGACGGCCGACGGCGAGCGTGAAGAACTGCGGGGCACTCATCTTGTGGGGTGCGAGGGAGCCCACAGCATCGTGCGCAAGCAACTCGGCATCCAGTTCGAGGGTTTCGCCTTCCCCGACCGCACGATGACGCTCAGCGTGGTGTTCGACTTCGACTCGGTGCACCCCTACGGTCTGCGCAACTACATCCTCGACCCGCAGGAGTGGGCCAACCTGTTCAAGTGGCCCGACTGTTGGAGGGTGGTGCTGCCCGCCGATGTCGGTGCCGACCCGGATGCGCTTCTCGATGCCGGTGCCGTCGAGGCGGGGCTGCAGCGGTTCCATCCGATCGGCGAGCCCTATGAGGTGGCGTCCAAGTCGCTCTACACCGTGCATCAGCGGGTGGCGGCCACGTTCCGGGCGGGACGGGTGTTGCTGGCCGGCGACGCCGCCCATGTCAACAGCCCTATCGGCGCCATGGGCATGAACAGCGGGATACACGACGCGGTGAACCTGGCTGCCAAGCTGTCGTTGGTGCTCAGGCGAGACAGCGGCGACGAGGTGCTCGACCGTTACGTCCGCCAGCGACGCCATGTGGCCGTGGCCCATGTTCAGGCCATCACCATCCGCAACAAGAAGCTGATGGCTGAGGCCGACCCGCAGGCTCGGCGTCGTAATCGCGACGAGCTGCGGCGCGCGGCCGACGACCCCGTTCTGGCCCGGGAGTTCCTACTGCGGGCGTCGCTCATTGCCAGCGTGCGAGAAGCGGCGGAGATCGACTGATGTGGGCGTCGCTCATTTCTGGCGTGCGCGATGCGGCGGAGATCGCCTGATGCCCTCCGGTGTGATCGAGGCCAAGCTGGCTGCGATGGGCCTGACCCTGCCCGAGCCGCGACAGTTTCCCCGCGACAACCGCCAGGGATGCGTGCAGGTCGGCGCGGTGATGTTCGTATCGGGTCACGGCCCTCACCATCCCGGGATGGACATCGTGCGCCAGGGAAAGCTCGGCGCGGATGTGTCCGTCGATGAGGGCTACGAGGTGGCCATGGCCTGCGGGCTGTCCATCCTGGCCACCCTGCGGGCCGCGCTGGGCGACCTGGATCGAGTCACCAGGGTTGTGCGGCTCATGGGCATGGTGAACTGCACCCCGGAGTTCGATCTGATGCCCAGAGTCATCGATGGTGCCTCCGACCTGTTCTTCAACCTGTTCGGCCCAGAGCGGGGCTGCCACGCCCGTGCCGCGGTGGGCATGGCCAGCCTGCCCCGCCAGCAGCCGGTCGAGATAAGCGGCGAGTTCGAGGTGTCGGACCGATGACCGCGCTCTTGACCGGGAGCGGGCCAGGAGAGAGGAGGCGGTTGTGACCACACTGGTGACCGGGATCGGGCTGGTGGGCACGTCGTTTGCCCGCTGTGCTTTGCAGCGGGGCGAGTCGGTTGTCTTCCTGGACCTGCATCACCGGCCCGAGTACCTGCATTCGCGCCTCGGCCCGATCGCGGCCGACATTCCCACCGTGAAGGCCGACATCCGGGATCTGTCGGCCGTGGTGGCGGCCATGCGGGAGCACAAGGTGGAGACGGTGGTGCACACCGCCGGATTGATCGGCGACAGCGTGTCGCGCCCGCTCTACACCGGGCTCGAGGTCAACGTCACCGGCACGATCAACGTGCTGGAAGCGGTGCGGCTCGCCAGGGTGCGCCGTCTGGTTCACGTCAGCAGCTTCGCGGTGTACGACCGTCGTCTGGCTCGGGGCGCCCCGGTCACCGAGGACGCGCCCCGAGGGCCTGGGCGGGCCTACGGCAACTCTAAGGTCATCAAGGAACTGGCCGCCGAGAGCTACCAGAAGGAGTTCGGTTTCGAGCTGGCCATCCTGAGACCAGCCAACGCCTACGGCTATGGGCACTTCGAGGGGGGCTCCTTCGGGTCGAAGATCCAGGCCCTGCTTGAGGCCGGGCTGGCGGGTCGGACCGCCTTCGTCAAGCAGGAACACACCATGGACTTCGAGTACGTGTACGACCTAGATGTGGGCCGCGCTGTCGACTTGGTCGCCACCGTGGACCTGGCCGAACCCGCGGTCCTCAACATCGGCACGGGCACCATCACCTCGTTCGACGATCTGGTGGCTGCGGCTCGAAGAGTCTGCGGCGACCTGAAGGTGCAGGTGATCCCCGGGTCGCCTCCCGCGGTGTCCGCCGGTGACCCGCTCGACCTGTCGCGAGCCGAGGCCGTGCTCGGTTGGAAGCCCGCCTTCGACATGGACGCCGGCTTGAGCCACTACGCCTACGAGCTGAGAGGGTTGAGCGGATGATCGACTTGCTGGTTCGCAACGCTGACTGGCTCATCACCATGGACCCCGAGCGCCGGATGGTGCGCGGCGGGGCGCTGGCCGTGGACGGAGGCGAGATCAAGGCGGTCGGCCCCACCGCCGATGTGGAGGAGGCCGGCTATCGGGAGGCGGTCCGCGTCATCGATGCCCGCGGCCGGCTTATCACCCCCGGATTCGTCGACAACCACCAGCACCTGGCTCCGTTCTTCGTGCGGGGCCTCGGCGATGACGTGCCGTTGAAGGTCTTCCTCCATGACCGGTGCTACCCGATGGAGGCCGGCGTCACCGACGACGAGGCCTATCTGGCCGCCATGTGCGCCCTGCTGGAGTCGGTCCGTCACGGAACCACCACGGTGTGCGATCCGGGTTCGCAGAATCCCGAGAACTCGGCCCGGGCCGTCGAGGAGATCGGCTGTCGGGCGGTGCTGGCCCGCTCGCTCACCGACATGGCCGGGGGTCGGGCCATGCCGGGCAGTTTCGACTCCACCACCGACGACGCCATCGCCGATGGACTGGCTTTCGTGGAGTCCCAAACCGGCGCGGCCGGCGGACGGGTACGGCCCTGGTTCTCGTTGCGGACCGAACGCATGGTCTCGGATCGGCTGTGCCGCTCGGTCGCCGACCTGGCCCGCGAGCACGGCACCGGCATCGTGTCGCACATGATCTCCAACCGCGACTCGGTTGAGCATCACCAGCGGGTGTTCGACGGTGAGCTTCCCATCGCCCGCTACGAACGCAACGGCGTGCTCGGCCCGAACGTGCAACTGGTGCATTGCCACTTCCTCACCGAAGACGAGTGCGATCTGCTGGCCGAGCGAGACGTCAAGGTGTCGATGTGCCCCACCGCCAGCGCGGTGTTCGGTTGGGGCGGTCTGCAGCGGGCCACCCACCTGAAGCTGCTGGAGCGGGGCGTGACTGTGGGCGTGGGCACCGACATCGGCGCCTGCTCGCACACCACCGACATCCTGCGTATCGCCCAGTACTTCCGGGTCTACCGTGACATCTTCGAGGACGCGTCGATCATGCCGGCCGAGACCATCCTGGAGCATCTCACCATCGACGGCGCCCGCTCGGTGCTGTGGGACGACGAGGTCGGTTCGCTGGAGGCAGGCAAGCGCGCCGACTTCCTGCTGTTCGACCTGGACCGTCCCGAATGGGTTCCGCTTCACAATCCGCTGTCGAATCTGGGACACGGCGTGAGCGGCGATTCGGTCCACACGGTGGTGATCGACGGCAACGTGATCGTGGAGGGCGGCGAGTTCGTCAACCTCGACGCCCGAGCCGTGATGGCCCGAGGCCGCGAAGCGGCCGCAGCCGCAGCCGAGCGCACCGGCCTATCCCAGTACGCCGTCCCCCGCTGGCCAGTCGTCTGACCCTCGACACGCCCGTCCCGGCCTGGTGGGTTGGGTTGTCCCGGCCGGCGGGTCCTGTCGTCGAGCCGAGATGACCGACACGGGCTTCGCCCTATTCGTCGGTCATCTGACTCGTCGCCACCCCCCGGCCTGGCGAGCAGCGGCGGGATTCCCGGCCGCTACAGCGCGATCCCATAGGCGGGTGGAGGGGCGCAGCGAGTCCGACCTGGCCGAATCTTAGGGCGGAGCCCGGTGAGGCCAGTCGGAGCTCGCGGAAGCGCCCTCCGCCCGCCGGGGGGTCTCTCGCGGAGTTCTTACCCGCGCGTGCGAACCTGAGATCACTCCAGCCCAACAGTGCCGAGACCTTCCCCCGGGTCTCGGCACTGCCGCGTCTGGCGCTGAACCGGCTGTATACCGTTTGCAGCGATTCGGGTGGCACACTGTCGCGGTGAGGATCTGCGTGGTGGGTGCCGGCGCCATCGGCGGCATGCTGGCTGTGCGGCTGTCGGCAGCGGGCCAGGACGTGAGCGTCATCGCCCGGGGCGAGCACCTCGACGCCATCCGGTGCGACGGACTCAAGCTTGTGGAGCTGGACGGCTCCACCTCGGTGGCCGCCGGAATCGCGGCTTCTGACGACTTCACAGCCTTGGGCACCCACGACACGGTGATCCTCGCCCTCAAGGCCCACCAGATCGCGGCGGTGGCCCACCAACTCGAAGGTCTGTGCAACGACGACACCACTGTCGTGCCTTTGCAGAACGGCATCGGGTGGTGGTACTTCGAGCGCCACGGCGGCCCCCACGACGGGCACCGGCTCAAGTCTCTGGACCCGGACGCCACGATCTCAGCCGCGGTGGCGCCCGAACGCATCGTGGCATGCATCGCCTACCCGGCCGCGGAGAAGACCGCGCCCGGCGTGATCACCCATGTGGAGGGCGACCGCTTCCCGGTGGGCGAACTCGACGGCACCAAGTCCGACCGGGCCAGGGAACTGGCGGACGCGTTCGCCGCCGCGGGGTTCAAGTCACGGGTGCTTACCGACATCCGCTCGCACCTGTGGGTGAAGGCGTGGGGCAACCTGGCCTTCAACCCGATCAGCGCCCTCACCGGCGCCACGCTGGCGGAGATCTGCCGGACGCCGGCCACCCGGGATCTAGCGGCGCGGATGATGACCGAGGCCGGCCAGATCGCCGAGGCACTAGGGGTGAGCATCCGAATAAGCGTCGAGCGTCGTATTGCCGGTGCCGAGGCGGTGGGCGAGCACAAGACCTCGATGCTCCAGGACGCGGAGGCCGGGCGGCCGCTCGAGCTCGATCCGCTGGTCGGAGTGTTCGTTGAACTGGGCGAACTCACCGGAGTGCCCACCCCGGCCATCAGCACCGTCTACAGCCTCACCTCGCTGCTCAACCACCGCCTCACCTTGGACTCATGACCCGGCCCACCACGCTGCGAGGGCTGCTTGACGCCGGGGCCGATGACTCCGCGGCGATCGTCGCGTCCGACGGCTCGGTGCTCAACCACGGCGAGCTGCGGGCTGAAGTGGACCGGCTCGCAGCCCGGCTGCGAAGCCTGGGCCTGGGTCCGGCTGACCGCATCGCCATCGTCGTGCCCAACGGTCCTGAGATGGCTATCGCTTTTCTGGCCGCCGCTTGCGTGGGCTGCGCCGCGCCGCTCAACCCCAAGTACCGAGCCTCCGAGCTTCGCTTCTACCTCGACGACGTCTGTGCCAAAGCGCTAATCACCCGACCCGACGAGACAGGCTCCGACGCCCGCGACGCGGCCCTCACCGCCGAAGCCGATGTGCTGGATGTGGCGTTGACCGGCTCGGTTTCTGGCGGGTCAGGCCCGATGGACCTGCTCGCTTCGTCGCCCGACAGCGAGCCTGCGACCCCGGCCCGACCGACCTCCGATGAGGTGGCTCTGGTCCTGCACACCTCCGGCACCACCTCAAGACCCAAGATCGTGCCGCTTCGTCAGCGGAACCTGGCCCAATCGGCTGCCGGCATCGCCGCGTCGCTGTCGCTGGATGCCAACGACCGGTCGTTGCAGGTGATGCCGCTGTTCCACATCCACGGCCTGCTGGCCGGACTGCTGGCCCCGTTGTCGGCCGGCGGAGCGGTCGCCTGCACCGAGGGCTTCGACGCCTTCCGGTTCTTCGCCCAACTCGAAGCGCTGCGGCCCAGCTACTACACCGCCGTGCCGACCATGCATCAGATGGTGCTGTCGCGGTCGGCGCGGCACCGTGACGCCGCCCGGGCCGCCGGCTTGCGGTTCGTCAGGTCGTCGTCGGCGTCGCTGCCGACACCGGTGCTGACCGATCTCGAAGGTCTGTTCGGTGCTCCCGTCATCGAGGCCTACGGCATGACCGAGGCCACCCACCAGATGTGCGCCAATCCTCTGCCCCCCGCGGTGGCCAAGCCGCGCTCGGTCGGGGTTCCCACCGGGATCGAGCTGGCGGTGCTCGACGACCGGAACCGTCCGCGGTCGCCGGGCGAGCGGGGCGAGGTGTCGATCAAGGGCGCGACCGTGATCGACGGCTACGAGAACAATCCGGACGCCAACGCGGCCGCGTTCACCGACGGCTGGTTCCGCACCGGCGACGAGGGCTACCTCGACGACGACGGCTACCTGTTCCTCACCGGTCGCCTCAAGGAGCAGATCAACCGCGGCGGTGAGAAGGTGTCCCCGCTGGAGGTGGACGAGGCCCTCCTGGCCCACCCCTCGGTGGCCCAGGCGGTCACGTTCGCCATGCCGCATCCGAAGTTGGGCGAGGAGGTCGCCGCCGCGGTGGTGGCCGCCACCGGCAGCCGCGTCGACGAGCGGGAGCTTCGCCGTTTCGTCGGGCAGTCGCTCGCCGCGTTCAAGGTTCCGAGACGGATCCTGGTGCTCGACGAGCTGCCCAAGGGCGCCACCGGCAAGCTCCAGCGCATCGGACTGGCCGATCGCCTGGGTCTCGTCCCCTCGGCGGGCGCGTGATCGTAGACTGGCGAGCGTGGCCCAGATCGAACTGCTGACGCTGGCCAACCACGCCGAAGTCCAGAACGGGCTGCTGTATCTGATGGGTGCGGGCTGGGACACCGTGACCCGCTCCTACAAGGAGGGCAAGAAGCCCCGGCCCCAGCACTTCGCTATCGCACTGTCGGTGCTGGTGCCGTGGATGGAGCACAACCAGCGTCACCAGGTGGTGATCCGAGTCGAGGACGAGGACGGCCTCAGCAAGCTGATGGAGGCCACCGCCAACATCGAGGTCGGCCGTCCGCCGGGCAAGGTTCCCGGCACCGACAGCCGCTCGCCGCTGGTGGTGACCGGCATCGTCCACTTCCCGAAGCCGGGCGGCTACCGGGTGAGGGCCACTCTGGGCGACGCTCAGCGCGACTACGCCTTCCGGGTGATCGACAAAGTCACCTGAGCCCGAGGTCGGGCCTCTAGGGCGTTTCCAGAACGGCCTGTGCTTCAGCGCGGTGCATGGCGGTGGACACCAGCGCGGGGACGGTCAGTGTGGCCAGCATCAGCGCGAACAGCGGAGCGCCCAGGCTCAGCAGGCCGCTGACGAGCGCCGACAGCAGGGCGGCCGAACCCAGCAACCCGGCCCGGAAGGTGCCGATCCCCCAGCCGGACTGGGGCGGAAGGGCGGCCACCAGCATGGCGTTGGCCACCGGCAGCACCGACACCGCCATGCCCACGAACGGCACCAGCAGCCACACCCCGGCGTCGGCCGGCAGCAACAGCATCGGCAGTCCCAGCAGCGTGGTGACCACCATCATCATCCGGGCCGTCCACGGTCCGCCCCGCCGGTCATACAGCGCCCCGCCCACCAGCTTCACCGGCGCCGACAGGAAGCGGCCCGCAGCCAATAGCACGCCCACCAGCCGCAGGTCGACGCCGCCGTTGTTGAAGAAGACCGGCGAGAAGCCGATCACCACGAAGTGCATCGACAGCCCGCCGAAGCTGGCGAAGAACGACAGCCGGTAGGTCCGCTTGCGGGCGTACTGCGCGAGTTGGGTCAGCCACGGCACCGGCGCCACCGCACGGTCGGCCTCCACCCATCGCGGCACGTAGACGACGGCCAGCAGCGGGGGAACGGCGCAGCCGACGAACACCCAGCGCCAGCCCTCCCCGGCGAACACGCTCAGCGCGGCCGCGGCCAGACCGAACGAGTACGCCTGGCCCCACACCGCGATGGCCTTGCCCTCGGCGCCCGGATAGAGCCGGGCCACGCTGGCCAGACCCGGCGGGAAGTAGATCCCGAAGGCCACTCCCAGAAGCGTCTGGCCCACGAGCAGCACCCAGAAGCTCTGAGCCGCGGCCGACAGCACCATCCCGGCCGCCAGCGCCAGCGCCGAGGCCCGGACCATCGAGCGGTCGCTCACCCAGCGGCTGCTGATACCGCCGAGGATGTTGAACGAGGCGATGCCGGCGGACACCGAAGCGAGGATGGCGGCCAGGTTGCTTTCGGTGATGTCGAGGTCGGGTTCCACCAGCGGGAACAGCGGCGACATCATCGTCTCGGCCCCCCCGAGGATGAAGTACAGCGCGAACAGGTAGCTGAACGTCACCCAGCGGGCGGTCAGCGCGCTCGGGGTGTCTGCGGTGCCTCCGACGGCACTGGGGCCCGGTTCGCTCAATTCACCCAGCAGGCCACGTAGTGGCCGTTGGAGCGTTCCGTCATCGGGGGACGCTCCTCGAAGCACTGCTCCACCGCCAGCGGGCAGCGAGTGTTGAACCGGCAGCCCTTGGGCGGGTCCATGGGGCTGGGGAGGTCGCCCTTGAGGGGCTCGTGGTGGCGCTTGGTGGTGGGGTCGGGCACCGGAACGGCGGACAGCAGGGCCTGCGAGTAGGGATGGGTCGGGTTCTCGTAGATGTCACGTTGGCTTCCGAGTTCCATCAGGTGGCCCAGGTACATGATGGCCACCCGGTCCGACACGTGGCGTACCACGGCGAGGTTGTGCGAGATGAACAGGTACGACAAGCCCACGGTGTCTTTGAGTTCCACCAGCAGGTTCACGATCTGGGCCTGGATCGACACGTCGAGGGCGGCGGTGGCCTCGTCGGCCACCACGAATCCGGGATGCAGCGCCAGGGCGCGGGCGATCACGATGCGCTGACGCTGGCCGCCGGAGAAGGCGTGGGGGTACTTGTCGGCCGCGCCGGCGGTCATCCCCACCGTCTCCAGCAGCTCGGCCACCGCGGCCTCGAGTTCAGCGCCCCGCTTGCGGGTGTGCACCAGGAACGGCTCGGCGATGCTGTCGCCCACCTTGAGCTTGGGATTCAGCGCCGAGTAGGGATCCTGGAAGATCAACTGGACCTGCTTGCGCATGGCCCGCCAGTTGCGCCGGCTCAGGTCGGTGATGTCCTCGCCCTCGAAGAGAACCTGCCCCTTGGTGGGCTTCACCGCGCCCAACAGCGCCCGGCCCGCGGTCGACTTGCCACAACCCGACTCGCCCACCAGTCCGACGGTCTCGCCGGGAGCCACCGAGATGCTGAAATCGTCCAGCGCGTAGACGGTCCGCCGACGGCTGCCCACCCAGCGGCTGTAATGGACGCTGACGTCGCGGCTCTCGACCAGCGGCACCGCTTGCTCGCTCATATCGGCAAGTCTCCGGGTCGGCGGCGGTGGCTCACGCTTACGAGTTTCCGGGTCGGTCGGTGGCAGTGGCTCATGTCTGGGAGCCTCCGGGCCGGTTGTAGCAGGCCACCCAGCGCCGCTCGGCGATCTTGGCCAGCGGCGGCGGCGCTTGGCGGCAGGCGTCATGGGCCTCCGCACAGCGGGGCTCGAAGGCGCAGCCCGCCGGGAAATTGGCCCGGTCCAGTGGCTCGCCGGGAATCCCGGCCAACTCGATCTCGGCGCGGTCCACTCTCGGCACCGACTGGAGCAGGCCCGAAGAATAGGGATGCTGCGGATCGGCGAACAGATCGGTGATCGGGGCCCGCTCCACGATGCGGCCCGCGTACATCACCTGCACCCGGTCGCAGAACTGGGCCACAACCCCCAGATCATGGGTGATCATCAGCACCGACACCCCCAAGTCGGTCGACAGGTCGTGCAGCAGGGTGAGGATCTGGTCCTGGATGGTCACGTCGAGCCCTGTGGTGGGCTCGTCGGCGATCAGCAGCGTCGGTTCGCAGGCCAGGGCGGTGGCTATCATCACCCGCTGGCGCATCCCACCCGACAGCTCGAACGCGTAAGACTTGAGCCGGTCGTGCGGGTTGGCGATACCCACCATGTCGAGCAGCTCAAGCGAGCGCCGCCGGATGTCGGCGCCGTCAAGGCCGGCGCGGCGCTTCAGCAGCTCACGCAGCTGCGCGCCCACCGTCTTGAGCGGGTTGAGCGACACCATCGGATCCTGGAAGATCATGGCGATCTCGCGGCCCCGCACCCGGTTGGCCACCGCCTCGTCCAGCACGTTCTCGCCCCGCCACAGCACCGTTCCACCCATGATCCGGCCCGGCGGCAGCACCATTCCCAGGATCGCCAGTCCCATCACGGTCTTGCCCGAACCGGACTCACCGACCACACCCAGCCGCTCGTGGGAGCCGACGTTGAGGTTCAGGCTGTCCACGCCTCGCACGATCCCGTCTCGTGTGGGGAAGCCCACGGTGAGATCCTTTATCTCCAGCAGCCGCTCGGTGCGGGTGTCGGTGCTGGTACCGGCGCCGTTCATCCGCCCGGCCTCTCGAGGATTATCTGCTCGCGCTCGGCTATGTCGTTGAACGACTGCAGCCACAGCGACAGCAGGTTCACGCCCAGAACCACGATGGCGATGGCCAAGCCGGCGAACGTGACGATCCACCATCCGTCGGTGATGTAGTTGCGGCCCTGCTGGATCATCAGCCCCCACGACGAGCGGGGCGGCTGCACACCGAAGCCGAGGAAGGCGAACGCCGACTCCGACAGGATTGCTGCCGCCAGCTCCAGCACGCTCAGCGTGATCAGCGAACTCACCAGGTTGGGCAGCAGGTGACGCCACATGACCCGCCTCGACGACGCGCCTGCCAGTTCCGAGGCTTCCACGAACAGCGAGGACTTGAGGGTGAACACCAGGCCACGCCCCACGCGGGTGAAGACCATCCAGCTGGAGATGGCGATGACGATGATGACCAGCCACACGCTCGGCCCGAACGCGGCTACCAGGATCAGGCCGGCCAGCACACCCGGGAAGGCCATCTGCACGTCGGCGGCCGAGATGATGAGGGTGTCGATCCTGCCGCCGATGTAGCCCGCCACCAGGCCGAGAGCGGTGCCGAGGATGGCCGCGATGATCACCGCGACCACGCTCACCAGCAGAGAGATGCGGGCGCCGTCGATCAGCCGGGCCAGTATGTCGCGTCCGAGCTGGTCGGTGCCGAGGGGGTGATCCCAAGCCCCGCCCCAGCCCACCGGGGGCGTCAGCTTGTCGGGCAGGCTCTGCTTGGAGGGGTCGGGCAGGAACGGCAGCCACGGCCCGATGATGGCCACCAGCGCGAACAACGAGCAGATGGCGATGCCTGCGATGCCTGCCTTGGACTTGCGGAGATGCGATCGAAGGTCGGACATGACGGTGGCGTTCTCACCAGATGCGGCACCGGCGCCGTTCGTGCCCTCGCTCGGGGGAAGGCCGTCGTCCACCGCGGTCATCCGAGTTCCACCCGAGGATCGATCATCCGGCGGGCGATGTCCACCAGCAGGTTGGTGACCACCACCAGCGTGGCCAGCACCACCACCGCGGCCTGCACCAGAACGAGGTCCCGGTTCTCGATGGCGTGGATGGCGAGCCGGCCCACACCGGGCCAGGCGAACACCACCTCGATCACCACCGTGTAGCCGGTGAACATGCGGGTCAGTTCCCAGCCGGTCATGGTGACGAAGCCCGAGGCCACGTTGCGGAACGTGTGGTTGACGATCGTGTAGGACCGCGAGAAGCCCCTCGACAGCGCGGTTACCGCGTAAGGCTTGCGCAGTTCCTCCACGATGCCCCGGCGGGTCATCTGCGCGAGGCGGCCCGCGCTGGCCAGCCCGATCGCGAACGACGGCAGGATCAGCGACACGAACCCGGACGATCCGAAGGTCGGAACCCAGCCGAGCTGTACCGCGAACACGATGATGAGCAGGTAGCCGATCCAGAACGGCGGTGCGCTGATGGACACCATCGAGAACCCGAGCACGGCATGGTCGGCGAAGCGGCGCTCCCACCATGCGGCCAGCATCCCCAAGGGTGCGGCCAACAGCACCGTGACCAGCGTCGCTCCGGCCACGAGCTTGAGGGTGGCCGGCAGGCGCTCCAGCACGAGCTTGGAGGCCGGCTGATCCTGCCAGAACGACTCACCCAGGTCGCCGACCACCAGGCCCGAGACGAAGTCCCAGTACTGCACGCTGAGCGGACGGTCGATGCCGAGCGCGGCCCGGCGCTGGGCCCGATGCTCCTCGGTGGCCTCCAATGGCAGCGACACGGTGGCCGGATCGGTGAAGACGTGGGTGACCACGAACACCAGGGAGGTCACGACGAACACCACCAGCGCGGCGGCGATGATGCGTCTGGCCAGCCACCGAAGCAACGCGCTCCCTTTCGTCCGGGCCACAATTGACCCGGATGCCGGGCCGCGTTGTATACCGTAGCCGGGTGCCGTGACCCTCTCCGAATCAGGCCCAGCCCTCGATGCAGTGGCGGGCTTGGATCCGGCGGCCTACCAGGCAGAGGCCGGCTGCGGCCAGGACCCCCAGGGCGGCCACTGACAGCGCGACCGATGACGATGCCAGGTCGCTGATCGCGCCGAAAGCGCCCGGCCCGACAACTGCTCCGAGGTTCATGCCCCCGATGGCGAACGACGTGGCCAGACCGGGGGCGTGGGGATGGGTCCGCACCAACGACGCCACCAGCAGCGCTGTCCACGACCAGCCCACGATCATCGCGATCTGCCCGCCGAGTATGTACAGCCATGCGGTGTCCGCAGCCATCATCGCATAGCCGGCAGAACTTACGAACAGCAGTGCGGCCACCGTGCCGATGTCGCCGCCGCGGCCGCGGTCCGAGGCGACGCCCAACAGGATGCGAGCGGTGATCACGCCGGCGCTTGTCGCCGACAGCAGCAGTCCGGCCGCATCCTCGGAAATGCCGGCCGACTCGCTGTTGACCACGAAGAACGCGGCCGCGCTGAACACCGCCGACGAGGCCAGCGTCGCGGCTGCCCCCAGCACGAACAAAGGTGCGAGGCTGACGTGTCCGAAGCGCCCCGACGCCGCCGGTTTCTGGGCGGCCGCCGGTTCGTTGCGGACTTCCGGGGGCACCAGCAGCGCCCCGATCACGGTCAGGATCGCTCCTCCGACGAAGGCCCAGCGCCAGCCGGATGTGCCTCCCACCAGCGGCACAGCCAGCCCGGCCAGCAGCGGCGCCAGCGGGATTCCCGACATGTGAACCGCGAAGGCCACACCGTGACGTCGGGGTGGCACATGCTGGGCCAACAGCACCTTGGCCGCAGGGCCGGCCAGTGTGAGACCCGCGCCGGCAACCACCATCGACACCAGAAGCATCGCGAACGATCGGGCCAACGCAGCCACCGCCAGGAACCCACCAAGCGTGACCCCCATCGACAGCAGCAGGCCGCGACGGGCGCCGATCCGGTCGGCGAGCTCGCCGGCGTGGACCGACGCCACCCCCGAAAGCAGGTAGGTGAGCGCCAGCGTCACGCCCAGTCCGGTGTCGCCGATGCCGAAGGCGGCCTTGACGTCGCTGCCGAGAGCCCCGGCCAAGAACCCCGGCATCACGGTTGCAGTGAGGCAGACGACCGATGCCGCCACCGCCCGCACAGGCACCGCGCCCGGAGTCTGCTGCGCCGCCGCAGGCGCGGTGCGTGCCTCAGTCACCGCGGTGACTTCGTGGTGAGCGCCACTGGCGTGGATTGCGGACTGTGGATCGCCTTCACCTGCTCATGTATACGCTCGGAACGGGCATTGCGTTAGTCTGTCACGCGGCCCAGGTCGTGCAGGAAGCGATGTCCCAGGACGTGGTGTACCCTGCTCACCCGGGTAGCGGTACGAGGTATGCGTCATACTGACGCGGTCGACGAGCCGACGCAGTTCGCTATTCGTTGGAATGGGAGAAGCAGGAATGTTGGCAACACGACTTGGCCTTAACCGAACCAATGTCATCGGCGCGCTGATTGCGCTCGTCTTCGCAGTGGCGGCCTTCGCCGCCGTTTCGATCATCCTGCCCCAAGAGTCGTCAGCGCAGCGACGCGCCGCGAGTCCGAACCTCGTACGCAACTCTAAGCCGCCGACAATGTCCGTGATCACGGACTACCCCAACGTTCAGGTGAACTGGGAATACAACGCCGTGGTCTGGACACCGACAGGCTGGGAACTGGAGGCGTTCCAGGTCTGGCGCACGGGCGACGCCGCCGATGAGGAGCCACTCGGGGGTTTCAACAACGACCCCGATAGCGAGATATTCCCTGTCCAGTCGTCGACGACCAGGAGCTACACCGACACGTTGAGCCACAAGACGCAGGCCGACTGGCTGGCAGGGTTCGACCGCCGCTATTTCGTCAGGCCGTTGTTCAAGCGCACAGCGGATGGCCGTGGCGAGCATGGCAATCAGGTGTCCTACAACCTCG
>JAJDZO010000144.1 GCA_022824605.1 Acidimicrobiia bacterium | reverse complement strand
TCGGGGTAGGCGGCCTCGGTGCGGCTGTAGGGGTGCGTCCAGTCGTCGGCCGTCACCTCCTCGCAGGTGTGGGGCGCGTTCACCAGCGGATTGTCGTCGGCGGGCCATTCGCCCCGGCCCACCCGCTGCGCCTCCTCGGCGATGGCGAGCAGGGCGTCGCAGAACCGGTCGAGTTCGGCTTTGCCCTCCGACTCGGTCGGCTCGATCATCAACGTGCCCGCCACCGGGAAGCTCATGGTGGGTGCGTGGAAGCCGTAGTCGATCAGCCGCTTGGCGATGTCGTCGACGGTGATGCCGCAGGTGTCGCGCAGCACGCGGGTGTCGATGATGCACTCGTGGGCCACGAACCCCTCCGAGCCGGTGTAGAGGATCGGGTAGGCCTCGCTGAGTCGGGCGGCGACGTAGTTGGCGTTGAGGATGGCGACCTCGGTGGCCCGCTTCAAGCCCTCGGCGCCCATCATGTGGATGTACATCCACGGGATGGCCAGGATGCCGGCCGAGCCCCACGGCGCAGCCGCCACCGGACCCGGCCCGGTGGGCGGACCGGCCACCGGCGCCAGCGGATGATTGGGCATGAACGGGATCAGGTGCTCGCCCACACCGATGGGGCCGACTCCAGGGCCTCCCCCGCCGTGGGGGATGCAGAACGTCTTGTGCAGGTTGATGTGGCTGACGTCGGCGCCGAACCGGCCGGGGCGGGCCAGGCCCACCATGGCATTGAGGTTGGCGCCGTCGAGGTACACCTGCCCTCCGTGCTCGTGGACCACGTCGCAGATGTGGCGCACCGCGGTCTCGAACACGCCGTGGGTGGACGGGTAGGTGATCATCAAGGCGGCCAACGAGTCGCTGTGGTCGACGGCTTTGCGCTTGAGGTCGTCCACATCGACGTTGCCCATGTCGTCGCAGTCGACCACCACCACCCGCATCCCGGCCATCACCGCGCTGGCCGCGTTGGTGCCGTGGGCCGACGACGGGATCAGGCACACGTTGCGGCCGCGGTCGCCGCGGCTGCGATGGTAGGCCCGGATGGCCAGCAGGCCGGCCAACTCGCCCTGGGCGCCGCTGTTGGGCTGCAGCGACACCGCCGCGAAGCCGGTGATCTCGGCCAGCCATTTCTCCAGCTGATCGATCAGGCGCTGGTAGCCGACGGTCTGGTCCAGCGGGGCGAAGGGATGCATGTTGGCCAGCTCGGGCCAGCTCACCGGTTCCATCTCGATGGCCGCGTTGAGCTTCATGGTGCATGAGCCCAACGGGATCATCGACCGGTCGAGGGCGATGTCACGGTTCACCAGCCGGCGCATGTAGCGCACCAGCTCGGTCTCGCTTCGGAAGGCCGAGAAGATCGGATGCGACAGCACCGGGGTCGTGCGCCGGTACTCGACGGGCCGGGGATCCTCGACGAGGCGATCGAGGATCTTGAAGTCGGCCCTGTATCCGAATGCCCGCCACACCGCCTTCAGGTCCGCTGCGGTGGTGCTCTCGTCCACGGTGGCCCCGACGGTGTCAGCGTCCACCCGGCGCAGGTTCACGCCGCCGGCCAGGGCCACTGCGATCACCTTGTCGGCCCGGCCGGGCACCCGGATGCACACCGTGTCGAAGAACTCGTCGTTGACGATCTCGATGCCGTTCTCTCGCAGCCCTCCGGCGAGGATGGCGGCTAGCCGGTTGACCCTCAGCGCGATCTTCGACAGTCCCTCCGGCCCGTGGTGGATGGCGTACATCGACGCCATCACCGCCAGCAGCACCTGCGACGTGCAGATGTTGGACGTGGCCTTCTCGCGGCGGATGTGCTGCTCGCGTGTCTGCAGGGCGAGACGCAGCGCCTGACGGCCCTCGGAGTCCTTGGACACGCCGACCAGACGCCCCGGCAGCGAACGCTGGTACTGCTCGCGCACCGCGATGTAGGCCGCGTGGGGGCCGCCGAAACTCATCGGCACACCGAAGCGCTGGGTGGAGCCCACCACCACGTCGGCGCCGACCTCGCCGGGCGGCGTGAGCACGCACAACGCCAGCGGGTCGGCGGCCACCGCCACCAGAGTGTTGCCGCTGTGGGCCCGCTCGACGATGGATCGCAGGTCGGGGACGGCCCCGGTGGTGCCCGGGTACTGCACCAGCAGCCCGTACACGCCCTCGAGGTCCGCCGTGGTCGGGTCGCACACGACGACCTCGAGCCCTATCGGCTCGGCCCGGGCCTGCACCACGGCGATGGTCTGGGGGTGGCAGGCCTCGTCCACTGCGAAGCGGTCGCCGTGGCGTCCCCGGCTCACCCGGTGCAGCAGGGTCATGGCCTCGGCTGCGGCGGTGGCCTCGTCGAGCAGCGATGCGTTGGCGAGGTCCATGGCCGTCAGCTCGCAGACCATGGTCTGGAAGTTGAGCAGGGCCTCGAGGCGGCCCTGGGAGATCTCCGGCTGGTACGGGGTGTAGGCCGTGTACCAGCCCGGATTCTCGAACACGTTGCGGCGGATCACCGCCGGGGTGATGGTCTGGTGGTAGCCCATGCCGATCATCGACACCGCCAGGCGGTTGGAGCGGGCCATCTCCCGGAGCTCGTCGTAGTCGGTCTGGCGGGGGCCGAGGGTGGGCAGCTCCATCGGCTCGCGCTGGCGGACGTCGTGGGGGACGGTGCGGTCGATCAGCTCGTCGAGGTCGGCCACCCCCACCACCGCCAGCATCTCGGATATGTCGTCGGGGGTCGGACCGATGTGGCGG
>JAJDZO010000032.1 GCA_022824605.1 Acidimicrobiia bacterium | reverse complement strand
CCACAGCCGAGCTCACAGCCGGCAACTAACCACCGAGGCTCAACCCCAATTTCCACCACGCCACGGGACGCCCCCCAACCGATCCGAAACTCGTGACGGCTGTGTCTACGGCATGGCCTGGCTCATGACCGTCACAACGCGGCTATCCGACGGCCGCGAACCACTCCTCGCGTGACGTCTCCGTCTGGTTCAGAATCCGACGCAACAACCCGGTGTCGATCTCTTGGACATTCGGAATAGGAACGGGTCGCCCGTCCTTCTTCATGTGGAAGTGGTCGCCGCCAGGGAAGGGGCCCTCCCAGCCGAGACGCCGGAGCCGCCTGATGAGCTCGCGCCTCTTGACCGGGAGGAGCCGGCGGCTCATGGAGCACGTACGAGATCGATACCTTCCATCTGCGGTATGTCGGTGTCGCCGTCTCGAAGCTTGAGATGGGCCCAACCGAACAGAACTGACTCCAACTCCGCGAGGGCGGCTTCTGCACTGTCTCCGAACGCCCACGCTCCTGGACAGCCCGCCACCGTCGCGACGAAATGCGGGCACTCTTGGGTGGGATCCTCGACCTCCGCGAGAACGGTCGCGGCTCGAGCCCATCGCCTGATGTCAGTGATTGGGATTGTGAGACGATCCTTGACTTCGTTCCAGAGCCCGGTCTTGCTGTTGGCGCGAAGCTTGATCTCCCGGCCAGAAGGATCGACGACATGGATGAGCACCAGCCCGTCCGGAGGAACCTCGATCCTGACCTGTTGTCCGCGGTAGAGCCATGCGAGCTGCACGCTGCCGTCGGACATCGGTGCTAGATCGGGGCGCGGGCCTTGTTCGCCGACAGTCCTCAAGATCTGCATGGCTCGCTTGACCGCGCCGGGGTGGATTGCCTGTTCGTCGGACCCGTCCCAGTTCGTGCCGAGGGCCAGCAACTCGCGGATGGTGGCGACGATGTCGTCGAACCAGGGTTGCTCCAGTAGGCGGCGGGAGACCTCGAAGGTGAAGTTCTCCGGCGCTGGAGCAGGCCCCTCGACCAGGCGGATCATTTCGGCCCGAACCGAGCCGGTCTGACGTGCCGACCGAGCTCCGGCAGGCCGGATTAACGCCGTCGCAGGAGCGCCTTGGCCGCGGTGTGCCCAATCGCTGTGCTCGTTGCAGTCCTGATGGTGGGTTAGCAGTTGGCTCTTCGCCGTCATCGGACGCGCCTCCATTCTCGATGTGCCGCTTCAGTGGTTACGGATGTGAACGCCTGGACGATCCAATCGTGAGCCAAGTCCATGAATCCCAGAACTCCGTCAAGATCGGGCGATGACGGCCATCCCTGCGACGTCAGAGTCAGCACGAAGATGCGCTCGTCCCGGTCTGCTGTCCACCCGTCGATGTTCATCCAGCCTTGGTCCTCAGGAAAATGGAAGTGCAGGCGGAGAGCCTCATGACGATCGGCGGGCAGGAACTTGTCGCTTGAGGATCCGCCCCAGGGCGAGATCAGCCTGGACGTGTCCGCGCTCGATCTCCATCCCTCGCTCGCTCCCAGTTCGTTGACGTACATCACCTGACAGACGCTCGGAGTCGGGATCACCAGCCCTAGATCATCTAGCTTGGCCTCAAGCCGGCACCACGCGTCCTCCAGGAACGCACTGATCGACTCATAGCGCGGATAGTCGTCGTCGGCTGCGCTCTTGGACCAGTTCACTGCGATTCGGTCCTGCTGAAGTTGCAGCACATGATCCCCGGATGCGTTCTGGAGCCAGAGTCGGGGTGTCGCAGCCGTGTTTCCGAGGTCCAGCATCGTGTCAGCATCGTCGGGATCGATGTCGAGCCTCGGCAGCCGATCCCGCTCCTGCATGTCGGGCAGATCGTCTGCCCAGCAGGCGGCTATTTCGGCCAAGTCGAGGGATCGGAAGCCGATGTCCGTGTCCAACTGAACTGTCAGAGCCACCTCGGACACAGGCGGACGCTCGTACTCGGGCAGGGAACCGGCCTGGGCGCGCGCGATCACTTCAAGGCGGTCCGTGCTGTCACCCAAGGCCTCCGCATGGCTCAGGAAGTCGTCGCGAGAGGACTGTAATGCCTCGCAGCCCGGAGTCCGCAGGTTTGCTGGCTACGCGTCCATCCGGTCGGCTGCGAGCGCCTCCTCCGTCTGGAGCGCAGCGCAGGGCTGCTGAGGCGTCGGCATGGAGCCGGTCATGTGGACCGGGTCGGTCTCGCCAGCTGAATCTCGGGCGCCTCAGTGGATGCTCTGCCCTTCGACGTAGTAGGCCCAGCGCTCCATGATTGGGCGGCGGGCTTCAAGGAGGTCGTCGCGGCGGTAGGACTTGGCGATGCCGCGGGGCTGGTGGGCCAACACGGCTTCTGCTAGCTCGTAGGGCACGCCTTCAGATGCGAGCCAGTCTCGGAGGCTCGCTCGCATCCCGTGGATGGTGGCGGGGATCTCGGCGGTGCGGAGTGCCTTGCCGAGCGTGTTGTCGCTGAGAGCCTTGCCGGTGCGGGGGGCGGCGAAGATGAGTCCGGTGTCGTCACCCAGGCGACGCGCCTCGTCGAGTATGGCTAGCGCCCGGCTGGACAGCGGGATGCGGTGGGGCTTGCCGGTCTTGGTGCGCTCGCCGGGGATCGTCCATATGTCACCGCCGATCTCGTTCCATGTCGCGTGTCTGGCTTCGCCCGAGCGGCAGCCGGTCAGCACTACGAACTCGACGGCGAACTTCACGACCGGCGATGCGGTGCCGGATAGGATCGCGGCAACCGCGGCGGGTACTTCTTCGGGTGGCAGCGCCCGCTGGCGGCTTCCGGCGGGCTGTTTGGGCAGTGCGGCGGTGAGTGCCTCGCTGCGGGCTGGGTTGTCGTCGCGGTGGCCCTGGGCGAGCGACCAGCCGAGTACGGCGCCTAGGCGCTGCTTGACTCGTCGCATCGTCTCGGCTCGTTCATGCCAGTGCGGCAACAACACGGATAGCACGTCAGCGGTGGTGACCTCTGAGACGCGCTTGGAGCCGAGTTGGGGCTCCACGTAGTCGCGGAACGAGGCCCGCCACTGGTTCTCCGACTTGCCGCCGTCGCGCCAGGACGGGCGGCGCAGGCGGATCACCTGCTCCCACGCCTCGGCGACGGTTGGAGCGTCACCTGTCCGGGGATCCTTGCCGGCGGCGATGGCACGGGCATTCTCCAACGCCCGTGCTCGGGCTTCGGCCAGCGTGATTGCCGGATAGCTGCCGAGCCCGACGTTGGTGAGCCTGCCGCCGACCTTCACGCGCTGGCTCCAGGTCTTGGACCATCGCCCGTTGACCGTGGGCTTCACCAATAGGCTCAGCCCGTGGCCGCCCCGGCCGTCGCCGTAGCGACCGGGCCGGTTGATCGTGCGCACAAAGGCCGCTGTAAGTACCGCCGGTCGCCGGTGACTCGCACTCACCTATCATCCCCGTTATCACTATTTGGTGCGGAAAACGCTATCAGATGAGTGCGACCGAGCATCACCCTCGCGACTCGAACTGCCCGGTTTAGTGCCTCTGAACTGGGATTAGGCTGACAGCTGAGGTAGCTTGAGCAGGTTTGAACAAACTCGTAGGTGGCGGACGTCCACTCCGCCACTGGGGGTCTCAAAACTGA
>JAJDZO010000311.1 GCA_022824605.1 Acidimicrobiia bacterium | reverse complement strand
GGCCGAGGGCGACACCGGCGGCGCCGGCGTCGTCGTTCAGCAGCTCGACGGCCAGACCGCCGCGGCCACAATCAAGCCCCGGCAGGGCTGAAGGCACACCCATGGCTGAGACTTCCGGCACCGATGACAGCGGCAGCACGGCCGACACCGGTGGTGTGGCCGAGCGCTACGGGGCGCTTGCCGGCGCGGAAGGGCCCTCCAGAGGCCAGGCGGTGCTGCACCCGTCGAGGGATCGCTGGTTCGGCGTGGCCGCCACCGCCCGAGCCGACGGTTTCGATCAGCTGCTCGACCTCACCGCCGTCGACTACCTGACCTACCGCGCCGACCGGTCCCTGCCGCCGGGAGTGCAGCCGGAGCGCTTCGAGGTGGTGGCCGGCCTGATGTCGCACGCTCGCCGCGAGCGTCTGCGCATGCGAGTGCAGGTACCGGCCGACGATGCGACCCTGCCCACGCTGTTCGACCTGTGGCCGGGCGCCGAGAGCCTCGAACGCGAGGTTCATGACATGTTCGGCATCGTCTTCGAGGGTCACCCCGACCCTTCCCGGATCCTGATGCCGGAGGACTGGACGGGGCATCCGCTCCGCAAGGACTACGACAGCGGCCAGATACCGGTGCAGTTCAAGGCCGCCTCCAACACCCGGTGACGCCGCCGCCATGAGCATCGCCGACACCGTTGCCGCCCCAGAGGCCACCGACGCGCCGCCGGTCGCCGGGCCTGCGGCGGGCGCGGAACGGGTCAGCCGGCGCGAGCCGTCCGCGGTGCTGCGCATGTCCGAGTTCGAGGCCGCGGAGATCGGCGGCGACCCCGACGACCCCGGTGACGACGAACTGGTGCTGTTGAACATGGGGCCGTCGCATCCGTCGACCCACGGTGTGCTGCGGCTCATGCTGGAGCTGTCGGGCGAGACGGTGCTGCGCTCCAAGCCGGTCATCGGCTACCTCCACACCGGCATGGAGAAGACCGGCGAGAACCTCACCTACCTGCAGGGCGGCACCAACGTCACCCGCATGGACTACGCCTCCCCGCTGTTCAACGAGTTGGCGTTCTCGCTGGCCACCGAGCGTCTGCTGGGCATCGACGTGCCCGAGCGGGCCACCTGGATCCGGATGCTGATGTGCGAGCTCAACCGGGTGAGTTCGCACCTGCTGTTCATGGCCACCAACGGCATGGACCTCGGCGCGGTGTCGATGATGATCTACGGGTGGCGCGAGCGCGAGGAGGTGCTGCGCTTCTTCGAGAAGGTCACCGGACTGCGGATGAACCACAACTACATCCGGCCCGGAGGGGTGGCCGCCGATCTGCCCGCCGACTGGCGCTCCGACGTGGCCGGGCTGATCGAGATGATCGAGCCCCGCCTCGTCGAGTACGACACGCTGCTGACGGGCCAGCCCATCTGGCGCGAACGGCTCCAAGGGGTGGGCATCATCGACACCGCCGAGGCTGTCGCGCTGGGTGCCACCGGCCCGATACTGCGGGGTACCGGCATGGCCTGGGACCTTCGGCGCGACGAGCCCTACCTGTGCTACGACCAAGTGGACTTCGACGTCATCGTCGGCACTCACGGAGACTGCTACGACCGGTACGCGATACGTCTCAACGAGATCCGCGAGTCGCTGCGCATCGTCACCCAGATCATCGACGCCATGCCCTCGGGCGACTACCGGATCCAGGACAAGAAGGTGACGCCGCCGCCCCGGGCCCGCATCGACGAATCGATGGAGGCGCTGATCCACCACTTCAAGATCTTCACCGAGGGTTTCAAGGTTCCGCCCGGCGAGGCCTACGCCGCGGTGGAGTCACCCCGGGGCGAACTCGGCGTGTACCTGGTGAGTGACGGCACGTCGGTGCCGTACCGGGTGCATGTGCGGGCGCCTAGCTTCGTGAACCTCCAGACCCTGCCGCATCTGATGCAGGATGGGCTCATCGCCGACGGCGTGGCCATCATCTCCTCGGTCGATCCGATCATGGGCGAGGTCGACCGGTGACGCTTAGTGCTGCGAACGAGGCGCGGGCTGCTGAGATCATCGGCTGGTTTCCTCGGCCCCGTTCGGCGTTGATCCCGCTGCTGCATCTCGCTCAGGAGCAGGACGGGTACCTCACCGCAGACGCTATGCGGCGTGTCGGCGAACTGGTGGGGGCCACCCCGGCTGAGGTGAAGGGCACGGCCGGCTTCTATGAGATGTTCCGCTTCGAGCCGGTCGGGACCTACCTGGTGAACGTCTGCACCAACATCTCGTGCTTGCTGTGGGGCGGCGAGGAACTGCTCGAGCACGCGGCGTCGTCGCTGGGGGTGGAGGTGGGTGGCACCACCGAGGACGGGAAGATCACCGTGGAGGAGGTGGAGTGCATCGCGGCCTGCACCGAGGCCCCCTGCCTGCAGGTCAACTATCGCTACCGGGGACGGGTGAGCACCGACGACTTCGACCGGCTCGTCGACGATCTTCGAGCCGACCGCCTCGACATCCCCCACCACGGCGCACTGTCCACTGTGAGGCAGGCGATCCCCGCCGAGCGCATGGCCGGGGTCGTCCCGCCGGAACAGGCCCGCGAAGAGCCGGTCTGGCTGCAATCTGGAAAGGCGGCCGGGTGATGCAGGCACGCACCGCCGACGGCTACATCGCGCATGCGCCTGGTTATGTGCTCAACGACGGCCCGAAGCTCATCACACGCCGGTTCGTTCACGAGGACTCCTTCACGCTGGCCCGCTACGAGGCGACCGGCGGCTATGAGGGGCTCCGGGCGGCGCTGGAGATGGCACCGGGCGCAGTGCACGACGAGGTTCGGGCCGCCACCCTGCTGGGACGGGGCGGCGCCGGATTCCCCGCGGGCGTGAAATGGGGCTTCCTGCCGCCGGGCAAGCACCCCTACTACCTGGTCGTCAACGGCGACGAGAGTGAGCCGGGCACCTACAAGGACCGCCTGCTCATGGAGCGCGACCCACACCAGCTCATCGAGGGGTGCCTGATCGCCTGCTACGCGCTGGGGCTGCAGCAGTGCTTCCTGTACGTGCGAGGCGAGATGGCTCTGGCCCAGGAGCGCATCGCCGCCGCCCTCAACGACGCCTACGCGGCCGGCTATGTGGGCCGCGGCATCTGCGGGAGCGACTTCTCGGTGGACATCGTCATGGCGTGGGGCGCGGGCGCCTACATCGTGGGCGAGGAGACGGCGCTGATCGAGAGCCTGGAGGGCCGCCGGGGGATGCCCCGCCTCAAGCCCCCCTACTTCCCGGCGGCGGTGGGTCTGTACGGCCAGCCGACCATCGTCAACAACGTGGAGACCCTCTCCAACCTGCCGCCGATCATGGTCCACGGCGCCGAGGCCTACCGCAAGCACGGCTCGGAGACCTCGCCTGGCACCCGGATGTTCGCGGTCTCAGGCCACCTGCGCCGTCCCGGCGTGTACGAGGTCGAGCACGGCGTCACCACCTTCCGCGAGTTGATCTACGGCGACAACTTCTGCCAAGGGATCCGCGACGGCCGCGAGCTCAAGATGTTCATCCCCGGCGGGGGCTCCGCTCCCTGGTTCTTCGCCGAGCACCTCGACCTGCCGTTGGAGGCCCGGCCGGTGGGCGCCGCCGGATCGATGCTCGGATCAGGAGCCATCGTGATCATGGACGACACCACCGACGCCGTGAAGGCCGCCTGGCGGGTGGTGAAGTTCTTCGCCCGAGAGTCGTGCGGCAAATGCACCCCGTGCCGTGAGGGCACCACCTGGCTCGAGCAGATACTGCGCCGCATCCTCGACGGCGACGGTCGCCCCTCCGACATCGACCTGCTGCTCGACATCGGCGACAACATCAGCCCCGGCCCCTACCCGGTAGCCGCTCACGATGGGCTCGAAGCGGTGCCGTTCCCGCCCCGTCAGACCACCATCTGCCCGCTCGGGCCGTCGGCGGTGGCTCCGGTGGTGTCGACCATCCGCCGGTTCCGCCACGAGTACGAGGCCAAGATCACCCGGCGGGATCCGATCCCGCTTGCCGTCGCGGCTGCAGGAGCACCGGCGTGACTGGCGCGCGTCGTCCGGTCGGGGGGTTTTGTCGCCGAGCTCGGCCCGGCCGACACGGGCTTCGCCCTATTCGTCGGTCGGTCCGACTCGCCGCCACCCCCCTCCCTCGGGGATCGCGCAGGCCTCAGGGGCCGTGCGGGCCTCGGGGGTCGTGCGGGCCACGGGGATCGCGCTGGATCTTGGGGGGTGTGCTGTGACCGCGATTGAGTCCGAAGTTACTGTGGAGATCACTGTGGACGGGGTTGCGGTTCGCGCTACGCCGGGTGAGATGCTGATTGCGGCTTGTGAGCGTGGTGGGACTTACATACCTCGGTTCTGTTACCACTCTCGCATGAGTCCGGTGGGGATGTGCCGGATGTGTTTGGTGGAGGTCGACACTGGGCGGGGGTTCGCCTTGCAACCCTCTTGCATGGTGCCGGTTTCGGAGGGCATGAAGGTGTCTACCGAGTCCGAGGTCACCAAGAAGGCCCAGGACGGGGTGCTGGAGTTCCTGCTGATCAACCATCCGCTCGACTGCCCGGTGTGCGACAAGGGTGGCGAGTGCCCCCTGCAGGATCAGACCATGGCCTACGGTCCGGGCGAGACCCGGTTCGTGGAGGAGAAGCGCCACTTCTCCAAGCCGATACCCATCAGCGAGACCGTCTACCTCGACCGTGAGCGCTGCATCCTCTGCGACCGTTGCACCCGGTTCGCCGATGAGGTGGCCGGCGACGCCCTCATCCACTTCATGGGCCGAGGCAACCACACCGAGGTCAACACCTTCACCGACGAGCCGTTCGTCTCATACTTCTCGGGCAACACCGTGCAGATCTGCCCGGTGGGCGCGCTCACCGCCAAGCCCTACCGCTTCAAGGCCAGGCCGTGGGACCTCACCGAGACGCTGTCCACCGCCTGGGTCGACAGCGTGGGCGCCAGGGTGGCGGTGCAGGCGTCACGCAACCGGGTGCTGCGGGTGCTCGGCGCCGACGCCGACGCCGTCAACTGGGGCTGGCTGTCGGACAAGGAGCGCTTCGGCTTCGAGGCACTAAACAGCCCAGAGCGCCTTTCGGCGCCGGCGATGAGGCTTGCCGCCGATGATGAGGGCTCGGGCTGGAAAGACGCCGGATGGGGCGAGGCGCTCACTCGGCTCGCCGACGCCCTGCGTGAGGCTCCGCCCGAGCGGGTGGCCGTGCTGGGCGGTGCCCGGCTCACCAACGAGGCCCAGTACATGTGGGCCAAGCTGGCCAAGGGTGTGATCGGCACCGACAATGTGGACGCCCAGCTCGGCGACGGCCTCGACCCGGCCATGATCTTGGGGCTTCCGAGGGCCACCATCGACGATGCCTGCCGCCCCGGCGGCACCGTGGTGCTGATCGGCCCCGACCCCAAGGAAGAACTCGGCGCCCTGTACCTGCGGCTGCGTCACGGGCTCGTCAACGACGGGGTGAAGCTGATCGAGGTCACGCCTACCGCAACCGGCCTTTCGCATCTAGCCCGGCACTGCCTACACCCCCGCCCCGGCACCACCGCTCAACTGGTGAG
>JAJDZO010000045.1 GCA_022824605.1 Acidimicrobiia bacterium | reverse complement strand
ACTGCTCGGCCCTACTGGCCGCTATCGAGGCCGCGAAACCGAACGAACTCCCCCTGCCGCGTTTCAAGCCTGTCACGCGAGGCGTGGAGTTCCAGAAGCGGCCCCCGTGGGACGTCGGCTACGAACTCGCCAGAAGTGCCCGCAGCAAGTTCGGACTCGACGGGAAACCGATCGCCAGCACAGAGTCGCTGGCTCACGCGCTCGGACAGGACTCCAGAGCGCTGAAGCGAGCAACCGAGCCCCTCGAACTCTTGAGTCCTCTAGAACTCGTGGACGGCGTAGTGACTCGAGGGGCTTCGGGCGATGTGGCGCTCGGCCTGAGAGAACGAGGAGAAGCCGGTAGGCGCTTCCTTCTCTGCCGCGCGCTGGGCGAGGCGTTCCACTCTCGCGGAGATGCGCTCCTGACCAAGGGAGCAACGGCGAGACAGAGGTTCAACCGAGCATTCGCGGCCGAATTCCTCGCCCCGTCCGCGAGTCTCGCAAAGCGGATCGTGCATCCGACTGTGGACGGAGAGCAGGTAGACGACCTAGCCGAGGAGTTCGGCGTGTCGACGCGGGTGATCCAACACCAACTCGAAAACCACCGGATTGCAGAATTCGCCCACAACTGAAGGTGTCAAGTCCCGAGGCACCGAGTTCGAAGCGATACTCTGAGCAATAGCGAGATTCTGATTCGCAGCTACTTGCCAAGGTCAGAGGCGATTTCTGGCCTGGCTGTGGCACCCCGTACGGGATTTGAACCCGTGCTACCACCTTGAGAGGGTGGCGTCCTAGGCCGCTAGACGAACGGGGCTGGTGCGGGCCTCAGGGGCCCGCGGGCGGGCGAAGCATACCGCCGGGTTCGGGGAGGAGGACTTGAACCCCCAATGGCTGGGCCAGAACCAGCTGTGTTACCTATTACACCATCCCCGAAGGAGCGGCTCAGGCTACCCGGCCGGGCCGTGGCAGCCACGGCGAAAACGGCTACGCGCCGGGCCTGGAATCGGGTTGAAGCACCAGCGCCGCCATTGCCGCTCCGCCGATGGCGTGGGGGTTGATCACCTCGTCGACGCCGGCCTGGCGCAGCTTCGGCTCCGCAGTCGAGCTGTTGGAGCGGGCCACGATGAACATTCCCGACCGCATCGAGCGGGCCGTCAACGCGATGTAGAGGTTGTCGGCGTCGGAGTCGAGGGCCAGCACCAGCGTGTCGGCCCGGTCCAGCCCGGCCGACTCCAGCACCGCGTCGTCGGTGGCCTCGCCCACCACGTTGAGCGGCGCCGGCTCGTCGCCGAGTTCGTAGCGGTCGATCACCACCACCGTGCGACCGGCCTCCACCAGCTCACGATGGATGGCGCTGCCGACCTGCCCGAATCCGCACAACACGACATGGCCGCTCAGCCGGTCGATCTGCTTCTGCATGCGCCGCCTCCGGATCTCGACGTCGAGGCGCCCCTCGAACAGTGACTCTATGAGAACGCCCAGCGTGTAGAGGGCCGTTCCCACCCCGCACAGGATCAACACCACCGTGAACACCCGGTAGCTGTCGGTGACCGCGCCGATCTCGCCGTAGCCGACCGTGGTGATGGTGATGACCGTCTGGTAGAGGGCCTCCCCCGCCGTCAACCCGAGCCGGTGGTAGCCGAACGTTCCTCCGGCAATCACCACCGCCAACCCGGCCAACCCCGCCCAGAAGCGCCCCCACGGATCCTTGGGCGCTCCTCGCACGAGGTACGAGGGACGGCCGCGACGTCTGCGAATCCGGGGCTTCACCGCAACCAAGACTAGATGGACCGGATGCACCGCAGGGATCGACGCGCCACGCCACCACGAGCGTCGACGCGGTCTGCTGCCAAGATCGGACCGGATGCGCTGTAGGGGCGGTTGTACCTTGGGTGGCGTGAATGAGACCGTCGGCGTCGGCCCTCACGCCGATCCGTGGCCCACCGGCGCGCACTTCGATCCCGAGTTGCTCGCCGGCGGCGACCGCCGCAACGTGATCGACCGCTACCGGTACTGGAGCGTGGACGCCATCAAGGCCGACCTCGACACCCGACGCCACCGCTTCCATGTGGCCATCGAGAACTGGGAGCACGACCGCAACATCGGCACGGTGGTGCGCACCGCCAACGCCTTCGCCGCGGCCGAGGTGCACATCGTGGGCCGGCGTCGCTGGAACCGCCGCGGGGCGATGATGACCGACGTCTACCAGCACGTCCGCCACCACCCGTCGGTGCAGGATCTGGCCGCCTGGGCCGCCACCAAGGATCTGCCGATCGTGGGCATCGACAACCTGCCCGGCGCCGTGCCGTTGGAGACCGCCGATCTGCCCGAGCGTTGCGTGCTGCTGTTCGGCCAGGAAGGTCCCGGGCTGTCGCCGGACGCGAGGGCGGCCGCGGCGCAGGTGGTGTCGATCGCCCAGTTCGGCTCGACCCGCTCGATCAACGCTGGCGTCGCCGCCGGAATAGCCATGCACGCCTGGATCCGGCGCTGGGCCGTGCCCGCCCACTGAACCTCAGCGCATCGCTAGGAAGTGCGCGGGGAAGCCGAGCGTGTGTCAGGGTCGCAGGGATGCGAGGGTACGCCGGCTATGGCGTCGGTGGGGCTGTAACGAGTCGTCGGGTGGGGTGGGGGCGGTTAGCTTGGCGGCGGCATGAGGCGATCTGCTGAGACTGTCGGGGCTGCGATTCCCGACAAGCCTGTCCTTGAAGGGCTCGAGGCCAAGTGGGATGAGCGGTGGGAGGCGTCGGGGATCTACCGGTTCTCCGACGGCCGGCCCCGGGCCGAGGTGTTCTCCATCGACACTCCCCCGCCGACGGTTAGCGGCTCGCTGCATGTGGGCCATGTGTTCAGCTACACCCACACCGACATCATCGCCCGCCACCGGCGCATGGCCGGTCAGGCCGTGTTCTACCCCATGGGCTGGGACGACAACGGCCTGCCCACCGAGCGCCGGGTTCAGAACTACTACGGGGTGCGCTGCGACCCGTCGCTGCCCTACGACCCCGACTTCACGGCCCCGCCCGACGCGGGCCGCCCCTCGGCGGTGGCCAAACGGCGCACCATCGCGGTGAGCCGACCCAATTTCATCGAGCTGTGCGAGGAACTGACCGCCTCCGACGAACAGGCCTTCGAGGATCTGTTCCGACACATCGGGCTGTCGGTCGACTGGACCCGCACCTACACCACCATCGACCCGCACTGCCGCCGGGTGTCGCAGCTCGCCTTCCTCGAGAACCTCGCCCGCGGCGAAGCCTACCAGATCGAGGCGCCCTCGCTTTGGGACGTGTCGTTCCAGACCGCGGTGGCCCAGGCCGAGCTCGACGACCGGGAGATGCCCGGCGCCTACCACAAGCTGCGCTTCGGCGGCACCGGCAACGAAGACGACATCTGGATCGACACCACCCGGCCCGAGTTGGTGCCGTCGTGCGTGGCGCTGGTCGCCCATCCCGACGACGGCCGCTACCAGCGGCGGTTCGGATCGGTGGTGCGCACCCCGGTGTTCGACGTGGAAGTGCCGGTGCTGGCCCACCGGCTCGCCGACCCCGACAAGGGCACCGGCATCGCCATGATCTGCACGTTCGGCGACACCGCCGATGTGACGTGGTGGCGCGAGCTCGACCTGCCGGTGCGTACCGTCATCGGGCGCGACGGGCGCTTCGCCGCCGACCCGCCCGCCGTCATCGAGACTTCGGAGGGCCGGGCCGCCTACGCCCGCCTGGCCGGCAAGACCGCCGCGGCGGCCCGCAGCGAGATCGCGGCCGTCTTCGCTGAGTCCGGCGACATCGACGGCGAGCCCCGGCCCATCACCCATCCGGTGAAGTTCTTCGAGAAGGGCGACAAGCCGCTGGAGATTGTGTCCAGCCGGCAGTGGTACATCCGCAACGGCGGTCGCGACGACGATCTGCGCCAAGCCCTCATCGACCGCGGCAACGAGATGAACTGGGTTCCCGGCTACATGCAGGCCCGCTACGAGAGCTGGATCGCCGGGCTCAGCGGCGACTGGCTCATCAGCCGCCAGCGGTTCTTCGGGGTGTCCATTCCGCTGTGGTACCGCCTCGACGCCGACGGCTCACCCGACTGGGACAACCCGATCCAGCCCGAAGCGGCCACCCTCCCAGTAGACCCGTCCGCTGACTGCCCGCCCGGCTACGACGAGTCACAGAGGGGCCGACCGGGCGGTTTCATGGGCGATCCCGACGTGATGGACACCTGGGCCACTTCGTCGCTCACACCTCAGATCGCCACCGGCTGGCGCCGCGACGAGGCGCTGCACGCGTCGACCTTCCCGATGGACATGCGTCCCCAAGCCCACGACATCATCCGCACCTGGCTGTTCTCCACGGTCGTCAGGGCCCACTTCGACGCGGGCACCGTGCCCTGGCTCAACTGTGCGCTGTCGGGCTGGATACTCGACCCCGACCGCAAGAAGATGTCGAAGTCGCGGGGCAACGTGCAGGTTCCCACCGACCTGCTCGAACGCTACGGCGCCGACGCGGTGCGCTACTGGGCCGCATGCGGCCGCCCGGGCACCGACACCGCCTTCGACGAGCAGCAGTTCCGGATCGGCCGCCGCCTCGCGGTGAAGCTGCTCAACGCCTCCAAGTTCGTGCTGCGCTTCGCGGAACTCGACGACGAGGCGGCCGTCGAGGTGGCGCGGCGCGAGCGGGATCTCGGCACCGGCGCGGTGCCGGCCGGGGTGACCGAGTTGCTCGACCGCTCGATGCTGCATCGGCTGGCCGCCCTGGTGGACGAGGTCTCGCGCGCCCTGGACGCCTTCGACTACGCCCGGGCCCTGGAGCGCACCGAGTCGTTCTTCTGGGCCTTCACCGACGACCACATCGAGCTGGTCAAGGCTCGCGCCTACGGCGAGCACGGAACCGGCGCGGCGGTCTCGGCCCGGCTGTCGCTGCGAGTCGCCTTGAGGGTGCTGCAACAGCTGTTCGCACCGTTCACGCCGTTCGTGGCCGAGGAGGTGTGGAGCTGGTGGCATAACGGCTCGGTCCATACGTCGCGGTGGCCCCGACCCCACGATCTGCGGACCGCGACCGGTGACGCCAGCGCACTGCCGAGCGCGGTGGCCGCCTCGGTGCTGAGCGAGGTGCGCCGGGCCAAGTCGGAGGCCAAGCGGCGGCTGCGCACCGAGGTACTGCGAGCCACGGTGACCGACACCGCCGAGCGGATAGCGGTGCTGGCCGCAGTCGCCGACGATGTGCGGGCCGCCGGGCGCATCAGCGAGTTGGTCACCGCCGAGGGATCGGAACTATCGGTGGTCTGCGAGCTAGCCCCCGAGGCAGCCGACTAGACGCCTGTCGCCGAACTGTCCGGCTAAGTGGGCGCGCAGACAGGTGCAGGTTTGTCGCGTCGGGGCGGGGTGTTTCCCGCTCTTGTTCGCTGCGCTCACGGGCCGCTCGGGCCACGGCCTCGCCCGTATGGAGCGCGCTCGTTCGCCTATTCGCTCGGCCTCTAAGCGCGCCTGGGCGCGCACCGCGGCGCCGGTTCCTGAACCCGCGACTCAGCCCAGCAGACCGGAGATCTGGCGGGCGGCCCGCCGGCCCGACAGGAGCGCGCCGTGCACCGTGGACGGGAACCGGCTGTGGGTCGCCTCACCCGCGAAGAACAGACGCTCGCCCACCGGCTTGGACATCTCCCGGTAGGTGTCGAACTCCACGCCCAACGGCAGGTACGAATACGAGCCCCTCGTCCACGGGTCCGAGCCCCAGCGGGTGCTTAGGACTTCGCGGGGCTCGGGCACGTCGCCGAAGATCACCTTGAGGGTGTCGACGGCCCGGTCAGCCAGCTTGGAGTCGGAGTACTGTTCGATCTCTGCCCCGAAGGATCCCGGGTTGAACATGGCCAGCACCGGTTGGCTGATGTAGGGGTAGAGGTTGAGGGTCTCGGACCACTGGCCCGGCTGGGTGCCCGCGTAGCCGATCCATTCGACGTCGGTGTCCCAGAAGGCGTCGTCGAACAGCAGGCACGTCCGGTTGAGGATCCCCATGTCGAGCGCGTTGATGGCGCCCTTCAGGCTCGCCGGCAGGGCCGGAGCGAACGAGATGCTCCCGGCCTTGAGGACCCCCAACGGAACGGTGACAATCACCCTGTCGGCGGTGAACACCGACCCCGACTGCGTCTCAACCTCGACGGAAGGTCCAGAGTGATCGATGCGCGCCACCGGGTGATTGAGCCTGATGTCGACCCCCGCGGCCAGCACATCGACGATCTGGCTGTAGCCGTCGACGAACACGACATCTGTGCCTCGCATCTCGCTGGGTCCGTCGTAGGCCATGATCGACACATCGGAGAGGTCGGCGCCGAACTCGTGCTCGAACATCGACGACAGGGCGTTCAACCAGAGCAGCCGGTCGTCGGTGTCCAAGCCGTTGGCCGAGGCGAACTCCTCGAACACGTCTCGCAGCGACTCGTCGGGCCGCTCGTAGGCCAGGCGCATGTAGTCGGGCCATAGACCCTCATCGACCGGTGATGCCCGCCGGCCGTCGGTGTCGTAGAGGACCGCGTTGTCGTAGTCGGAGCCGACCGTGGCGATGCGGTTGCTCTCGGCGATCTCATACACCGGGTTGCCGCGGATGCCGTGTATCCAAGTGGCGCCCAACTCCACCGGAATGCCGTCGCCGATGCTCGAGGTCCAGATCCTTCCGCCGATCCGGTCGCGAGCCTCGAGCAGCGTCACGTCGTCGAAGCCCCGTATCCGCAGTTCGTCGGCTGCGGCCAGCGCCGCGACGCCGGCTCCGACGATGACGATCCGTTCTGATGCAGCAACCGGAGTGGAGGCAGCGACCGTGGTGGAGGCAGCCACCGGCGTGTCACCGGAGCCGCGGCCGCTGCAGGCGGCCAGCAGCGGGGTGGCCGCCGCCAGTCCGGCCGCGGCCACCCCACCCTTGACGAAACCCCGGCGATTCAGCCCGGAGCCGATCACGCGCCCACCTCTCCGTCGATCTCTGGGATCCGCAGACCGATGGCTGCGCCTCCCAACGGAGACTCGCCTGCGATGGCCTCGCCTCCGTGTACCTCGGCCACCTGCTCCACGATGGCCAGGCCGAGGCCGGAGCCGGGTCGGTCGCGGTCGGCCTCCAAACGGTGGAAGCGCTCGAAGATGCGCACGCGGTCGGATTCGGGCACGCCCGGCCCCGCGTCGTGAACGGTCACCGTGCCTCCGTCCACCACGACCTCTATCGGACCCTCGCCGGTGAACTTCACCGCGTTGTCGACCAGGTTGCGCACCGCCCTGGCCAAAGCCTCGGGCCTGCCCTCCACCGGCACGCCCCGCTCGACCCGCACCACGATGTCGCGTCCGCTGCGGCGCCGGGCCCGCTGGACCACCGGCTCGACCACCTCGCTCAGATCGATCAACTGGGGTTGCTCGTCGGCTCCGATGTCGGCCGCCAGATCCACCAACTCGGTCACCAGATCGGTCAGCTCCCCCAGCTCGGCCTCCACATCGTCGAGCACCGCGGCCCGCTCGCCGGCCGGAAGTTCGTCGGAGCGCCGCATCAGGTCGACGTTGGTGCGCAGGCTGGTCAGCGGGGTGCGCAGCTCGTGTCCGGCGTCCATCACCAACCGGTGCTGCTGGCGACGGCTGGCGGACAGGGCCGCGAGCATGGTCCGGAAGCTGCGGGCCAGGCGTCCCACTTCACCCGCCTCTGAGCCCTCCACCGGCAGGTCCACATCGCCGGTGGATGCGACCTGCTCGGCCGTCTCGGTGAGCCTGACGATGGGGCGCACCGCCCGCCCGGCCAGGAACCAGGCCCCGGCCGCGGCCACCGCAACCGCCAGCGTGCCGAACAGCAGCACCTGGCGACGCAGATCCTCGATGGCGTTGTCCACTTCGTGCAGGGGACGGGCGACCTGCACGAACACGCCGTCGGAGGCACGCACCGTCATCAGCCGCAGACTGCGTCCCTCCACGCTGATCGTCTCCACCACCGGGCCGCGCCGACGGGCCCGTTCGAGGCGGTCCGCGCTCGGGACGGTCCCGATGTCGTCGTCGAGGGCCGCGATGACATGGCCCCGGATGGCGCCGTCGGCACCGGGGTCGAGGTCGGTGAGTATCACACGGGCGCGAGCGTCAAGCGACACCAGCGAGCCGAGCGGATCGGCCCGCAGCAACGACCCGATCCCCAAGGCGCGCCGACGGAATATGTCGGACCAGAAGTCCCCGCGTGGCTCATTGAACACCAGCGCGGCCCTGTCCAAGAGATCATGGTCGACCTCCTCGGTCAGTTCCGCCCGCGCTGAGCGCACCGCCGACCATCCCACCGCGGCCACCGCCACCGTCACCACTGCGGCCACCAGCACCGCAACCCGGACCCGAAGCGTCATCCGTCGATCCTGAGAGCGCTCACGAGTCGAGCCTGCCGACGTTCACGGATCGATTCTGGCCAGGTAGCCGATGCCGCGCACGGTGTGGATGATCCGGGCTCCGCCGCCCGCCTCGGTCTTGCGGCGCAGGTAGCCGACGTACACGTCGAGGGTCTTGGACTCGGTGTCGAGGGATCCGGCCCATACGTGCTCGTAGATGGCGCCGCGGCTCAGCACCACACCGGCATTGCGCACCAGCAGCTCGAGCAGATCGAACTCCGTCACCGACATGTCGATCATGCGGCCGGCGCGGGCCACCAGGCGTCCCTCGACGTCGATCTCCAGGTCACCGAGGCGCAATAGCTCCTCACGCCGTGAGACGCCCGCGCCGGAGCCTCCGAGGCCGGAGCGCCCGCCGTCGTCGGCCGCAGCCCTCAGCCGGGCCCGCACCCGGGCCAGCAGCTCCTCGATGGCAAACGGCTTCACGAGGTAGTCGTCGGCCCCGGCGTCAAGGCCCGCCACCCGGTCGTCCACCTCGTGTCGAGCGGTGAGCATCAGAATCTGGGTGTCTGAACCCTTCTGGCGCAGCATCCGGCACACGCTGAGACCGTCGGCGTTGGGCATCGACACGTCGAGCACCAGCAGGTCGGGCCGGTGGACCTTGTGAGCGCTGAGCGCGGCGGCGCCATCGGCGACGGCCACCACCTCGTACCCCTCCAGGCGAAGGTACCGGCTCAGGGAGTCACGCACCCTCCGGTCGTCCTCGGCGATCACGATGGTGGCCGCAGCCTCGCCCGTGAAAGGTGAACTCACCTTGCCATTGTGGCTCCCGAAGGTGAACATCGGGTGAGAACCTGCGCCGGGTACGGGGTCGGGCTGCATCTTCACAGCTAGGGTCGCACGGTGCGCATTCTGGTCACCAACGACGACGGCATCGACTCCATCGGACTGCATGTGCTGGCCCGAGCCATGACCGAGATCGGCGATGTGGTGGTGGTCGCCCCCGACAAGGAGTACTCCGGCTACGGCGCGGCTTTCGGGCCGCTGCACTTGATCAAGCCCGAAGTGCACCGGGCCCGCATCGACGGCGTCGACGAGGTGTGGTCGGTGACCGGTCCGCCCGCCTTGTGCGTGATGTTCGGCCGACTGGACCTGTTCGGGCACTACGACCTGGTGGTGGCGGGCATCAACCCCGGCGCCAACGTGGGCCGCTCGGTGTACCACTCCGGCACGGTCGGGGCGTGCCTGACGGCGCGCAATGGCGGGGTGAGCGGGGTGGCCGTGAGCCAGACGGTGGAGTCGTTGGAGGTGGAGGGCCAGGGCTGGGAGGAGATGCTGGCCGACCAGCACTGGGACACTGCCGCCACGGTGGGCGCGGCCGCGGTCGAGGGGCTGGCGAGCAGGCTGCCGCCGGACCCGGTGGTGCTCAACATCAACGTACCCGACCGGGAACTTCACGAGATCAAGGGCTGGAAACGCACCGAGGTCGGCATCGAACCGCCCCGTGCGATGGCGACCGCGCAAATGGAACCGAGGCCGGGCCACACCGACGCGTTCCGGGTGCAGATGGACTGGGGTGAGACCATCGAGTTGCCCGCCCACACCGACGGTGGAGCGGTGATGGCCGGATGGGTGTCGGTGGGATGGCTGGGCCGCCTCGAGGCCACCGAACCGGACTTTGCCGGGGCTGCGGAGGCCGAGTCGCGCCTCGACAAGCTGCTCACCTGAGCCCAATCCGACGTTGCACCGGTGACCCTCACCGCGTCGGGTCTGGCCAAGGCCTACGGCGTCCGCCGACTCTTCGAGGATGTGACCCTGCATTTGTCGCCGGGGCGCCGGGTCGCGCTGGTGGGCGGCAACGGGACCGGCAAGACGACGCTGCTGGAGATGATGGCCGGCCTGATCGAACCCGACGCCGGCACAGTCACCAAGCCCCGCGACGCCCGCCTCGGATACCTGCCCCAGGATCTGCGCGGCGTCACCGACGCCACCGTGCGAGAGCATGTGAGCGCGGGCGCGGGCCGGCTGTGGGACCTCGCCCTGACCCTGAGGGAACTCGAGGACCAGCTCAGCAGCACCGCTAGCCGTCAAGGCGATCCTGTCGCCCATTACGGCGAGGTTCAGGCCCAGTTCGAACAGCTCGGCGGGTACGCCCTGGAAGCCGAGGTGGCCAAGATCCTGGCCGGACTCGGGTTCTCCGGCGCCGACGCGGACCGGCCGGTGGCTGAGCTGTCGGGAGGTTGGAGGATGAGGGCGGCGCTGGCCCGCCTGCTGGTGTCGGAGCCCGACATCCTGCTGCTCGACGAGCCCACCAACCATCTCGACATCGACTCGATGTCGTGGCTGGAGCGGCATCTGGCCGCGTGGCCGGGCTGCCTGCTGTTCGTGAGCCACGACCGCGACTTCATCGACGCGGTGGCGGACCGGATCATCGAGTTGGCGTCGGGCACGACCACGGCCTACGAGGGCGGGTTCGCGGAGTTCGTGGTGGCCCGCACCGAGCGCCTTGAGCGCATCGAGGCCGCCGCAGCCCGCCAGCAGAGCGAGGTGGCCCGCGTCGAGCGTTTCGTCGAGCGCTTCCGTTACAAGGCCAGCAAGGCCCGACAGGTGCAGAGCAGGGTCAAGACGCTGGAGAAGCTGGAGCGGGTGAAGGTTCCGAGTCGCTCGGAGTTGGCGGCTCGTTTCGCCTTCGTGGCGCCGCCGCGGTCGGGCCGGGTGGTGGCTGAACTCGACGATGCCACCGTCGGCTACCCCGACGGCGACGGGCCGGTCGTGTCCGGTGCCACGCTGGCGGTCGAGCGGGGCCAGACAGTGGCGCTGGTAGGACCCAACGGCGCGGGCAAGTCCACCCTGCTGAAGCTGATTCTGGGCGAACTGTCACCTACTTCCGGGCGCGTCCGGATCGGCGCCAACGTGCGGGTGGCGGCCTTCGGCCAGCACCAGGCCGACGAGATGGACGGTGCCAAGCGGGCCATCGAGGTGTTCTCAGCCGGCATCGACCCGGGGCGGCGCAACCTGCGGACGGTGCTCGGCGCGTTCGGCTTTCGCGGCGACGACGCCGACCGGCGGGTGGCGGAACTCTCCGGCGGCGAGCGCACCCGTCTGGCTCTGGCCCGCCTGATGGTGGAACCGGTGAACCTGCTGGTGCTCGACGAGCCCACCAACCATCTCGATCTGCCCAGCTGCGACATCCTCGAGGACGCCCTCGGCACCTATCCGGGGACGGTGCTGCTGGTGACCCACGACCGGCACCTCATCCGGGCCGTGGCCGACGCTCTGATCGAGGTGAGGGACGGCCGGGCCGTGTGGCATCTCGGAACGAACGAGTCGGTTCTGTTCCCGGGCGACCTGCCGGATCGAACAATGCCGCTGGGTCGTGAGCCGCAAGAATCCGAGGCGGGCGCCCCCGCCGGTGGCGACCGGGCCGAGCGTCGACGAGCCGGTGCCAAGGCCCGGGCGGCCACCAGCCACCTGCGCCGACAGGTGACGCAGCTTGAACGGGCCTGGGCCGACGCCGACGGCGAGGTGGCCGAACTGCACCGCCGTCTGAGCGACCCGTCGATCTACGAACGGCCCGAGGAGGTCCACGCCCTGGCCGTGGCCCACACCGAGGCCGCCGAGCGGGCCTCCGCCCTGCTGGCTCGATGGGAGACGTCGTTGGCCGAGCTCGAGGCCGCCGAGGCGGACTCGAACGGGCGGTGATCACCAGCGCGGTCTGCGGCCTTCTGCCGGGCGCGGCAGGATCGGTAGGATCGCGGCCATGACCACCCGAGCCGGATTCTCCGTCACTTCTGCAGCCGAGACGATCACCGCGCCAGGCACCGCTTCTGCAGCCGAGACGATCACCGCGCCGGGAACCACCACCGTGGTCGAACCCGACGTGCGGCCGGTCACCGACGACGGCGACCACGACCGCTTCGCCCACTACACCCGCCGGGCCGACGCCAACCGGGCCTACGTCGAGGGCACGCCGGTGCGGGCGCTGTGCGGGAAGGTCTGGGTTCCCAGCCGGGATCCGTCCCGATACCCGGTATGCCCGGAGTGCGCCAAGATCCGGGAGCGACTCCGCAGGCGAGCCTTCAACTGAGTGTCGAGGGCCTGGCACCGGAGACCACGATGCGCACCCACCTGCAGGGCACGTTCCTGCTGATCGTGCTGCTGCTCGTCTTCTGGGGGACGCTGAACTGGGCCCTTCCCATCCTCGACGACGCCATATTCGGCGATGACGGCGCTGTCGTGGCCCGAGCCCCGCTGGAGTCCGACGATCCAGCCGACCTCGAAGCCGGATTGGAGGAGAACCGGCCGCTCGACGGCGACGAGGTGGCCGCCTTGCAGGGCGTGCTGACCCAGCTCGGCTACAGCCCCGGCCCGGTGGACGGCATCCTCGGCGAGTTGACCCGGCAGGCCGTCGAGGAAGCCAAGGCCGATGTCGGACTCACGGAAGCGTCGGACCGCAGACTGCTGGAGACACTTGAAGCTCTCAACCCCGACACCGAGCCGTCCCCGCCCGGATCCTGAGGTGCTCCCCACGCCCGACCAGTCGACTGTCTGGCGCCCGCGGCACGACCTGAACCTGAAGGTGACGTTGATGTGGGTGAAGACCTCGCAGCGGCGCAACGGCGTCGGCTGGTGGGCCACCGAGACGCCCCAAGGCTCGGCCTCAGTCGCCTTCCGGGCCGTCAGCGGTGAGATCCTGGCCGACGCTTGGGGTCCCGGCGCCGAGTGGGCCATCAAGCAGGTGCCGGCCCTGTTGGGCGGCCAAGACGATCCCAGCGGGTTCCGTCTCCTTGATCCAGTCGTGCGCGATCTGGTGGCTCGGCTCGGCGTGCCTCGGATCGGAGCCACCGGGCGCTGGTACGAGGCCCTGGCCACCGCGGCGGTGTACCAGCGGGTGGTGAGCGCGGATGCCCGCACCTCCGTCGCCCGGATGGGTCGGCTGTTCGGGGCTGAGGTGCCCGCCGGTGGACCGCTGCCGCTGTTTCCCCGCCCCGAAGCGGTGCTGCGAGTGCCCGACCACGGATTTCATCGCGCCGGCGTCGACCGGGCGCGGGCCCGGGTGATCCGGGTCGCGGCCAAACACGCCGACCGGCTCGAAGGTCTGAAGGCGCGGCCGGCAGCCGACGCCCTCCGGTGGCTGCAACGGCTGCCCGGTGTGGGTCCGTGGACCGCGGCCCGAACGACGGGCGCAGCCGCGGGCGACCCCGATGCGGTGCCGGTGGGCGACCTGCATGTGCCGAAGCTGGTGACCTACGCCCTCAGCGGCGCCGCCGACGGGAACGACGACTCGATGCTCGAGTTGCTGGAGCCCTACGCCGGGCACCGGGGCCGAGTCGTGCGCCTGGTGAAGGCGGCGGGCATCGGGCCGCCGCGGCACCACCCCGCCCCCACCCGCTTCGACATAAGCCGGATCTAGCCGGCGCGGCCGGTACCCGAGCTACTGGCGGTCGCGTTCGGCCTTCTTGGCGGCTTGACGGGCGGCCTTGGCGGCCCGGTGAGCCAGGGTGCGCTCCACGTATCCGGCCACTTCGGGGGTCTTGCAGCCGGTCTGGCCGTGATCGACCTTCACCGGGCCGATGCGCTCAACGGCAGCCAGCACCGAGTCGCGCAGGCCGGCGTCGCGCAGCGCCATGACGATCATGGCGCCGTTCATCTCGTGGCGAACCCGGTTGGGTCGCTCATCGATCTCGGCTTCGATCTGGACCAGCAGCCCGTGGAGCTCCTCGACGGTCCACACCCCGGCATCCTCGGCACTGCAGGTGACGATGAACCAGCCGACCGATGCGGGCCACTCGTCGGGGTGGTCCCGCCAAGCGTCGCTCAACGCCCGGGCGTGCGGCGTCTGCGAGCACAGCCCGCCGAGCGCATCGGCCAGGATGTAGTTGTCGACGTCTTGGAGCCACCGGCGTACCAGCGGCTCGTCCATCTCGGCGCGATCGGCGAGCCGCAGCGCCATCACCCGGGCGTCGTGGTTGCCGCTGGCCCACAGCTCCTGAGCCAAGGCGTGGTCGGTCTTGATCGGCTTGACGATCTTGCCCAGGGCGGCGGCGCTGACGCCGAACATGGGCTCGGCTGCGCCGTGGCGCGCATAGATCTTGCGGTTCTGGGCCGTCCCGGCCGCCTCCAGTTGTGCCAGTACTTCAGCGAGCCGCGCCATGAGCGTGCGTCAGCCGACGCCCAGCTCAGAGATGCGGTCGAGCACTCGCTCGGTCTCGGCTGCGATGGTGGTGTTGTCGCCGTGGCCGGTGTGCACGACCGTGTCGGGTGGCAGGGTGAGCAGGCGGTCGCGGATGCTGGCCAGGATGGTGGGTTCGTCGCTGTAGCTGCGCCCCGTCGCCCCCGGCCCGCCGCAGAACAACGTGTCTCCCGAGAGCACCCGGCCGTCGCTGGCGTCATGGAAGCAGCAGCAGCCCGGCGAGTGACCGGGCGTGTGGATGACTCCCAAGTCGTGACCGCCCGCGGTCAGCACCGAACCGGGCTCAAGGTCGCGGTCGGGTGACTGGCCGGGATGGACCACGTCCCACAGCATCCGGTCGCTGGGATGCAGCAGCACCGGCGCGTCCACCGCGTCGCGCAGGGCCACCGCCGCGTTGATGTGGTCGTTGTGGCCGTGGGTGCACACGATGGCGGCCACCCGCCGTCCCGCCACCGCGGCCGCGATGGGCTCGTGGTCGTGGGCGGCGTCGAAGATCAGCACCTCGCGGTCGTCGCCGACCAGCCAGATGTTGTTGGTGACCTCCCACTCGCCGCCGTCGAGCGCGAAAATGCCGTCGGTGGTGACCAACTCGATGGGCATCGTCTCGATCCCGGCGGCTACAGCACGACGACGGAGCGCAGGACCTCGCCGCGCTCCATCTTGTGGAAGGCCTCCTCCACCTCGCCGAGATCGATCGTCTCCGACACGAAACCGTCGAGGTCCAGTCGACCCTGAAGGTACAGGTCGATCAGCATGGGGAAGTCGCGGCTCGGCAGGCAGTCGCCGTACCAGCTCGACTTGAGGGCCCCGCCCCGGCCGAACACCTCGATGAAGGGCAACTCGATAGTCATGTCGGGGCGGGGCACACCGACGAGCACCACCGTTCCGGCGAGATCACGGGCCTCGAACGCCTGCCGGTAGGTATGGGGCAGACCGACCGCCTCGATGGCCACATCCACGCCGTTTCCACCGGTGAGGGCCTGGATCTCCGCCACCGCGTCGGCCTCCGAGGAGTTGACGGTGTGGGTGGCCCCGAACTGCCGGGCCCATTCGAGCTTGCGGTCGTCGATGTCCACGCCGATGATGGTCGACGCTCCGGCGAGCTTGGCGCCGGCGATGGCGGCGTCGCCCACTCCCCCGCAGCCGAACACGGCCACGCTGTCACCGCGGCCCACGCCGCCGGTGTTGATGGCAGCGCCGATGCCAGCCATCACACCGCAGCCGAGCAGCCCCGCGGCGGTGGCCGGGGCGGCCGAGTCGACCTTGGTGCACTGGCCCGCAGCCACCAGCGTCTTCTCCACGAAGGCGCCGATGCCCAGCGCGGGCGAAAGCTCCGTGCCGTCTACCAGCGTCATCTTCTGGGAGGCGTTGTGGGTGCTGAAGCAGATGTGGGGCCGTCCCCGCAGACACGAGCGGCACTGGCCGCACACCGCCCGCCAGTTGAGGATCACGTAGTCGCCGGCGGCCACCTCGGTCACCCCGTCGCCGACGGACTCCACCACTCCGGCAGCCTCATGGCCCAACAGGAACGGGAACTCGTCGTTGATGCCGCCCTCGCGGTAGTGGAGGTCGGTGTGGCAGACGCCGCAGGCCTGTATGGCCACCACCGCCTCGCCCGGTCCGGGGTCGGGTATCACGACGTCGGTGATCGTGACGGGCTCGCCTACCGCCATCGACACCACTCCTTGCACGGTCTGGGGCATTTCTGCGTCCTCCTGTCGGTACTTGCGGGCGACCTGCGCACACTACCGCACCGCCGCGACCACGGGTAGACCACGCCGGACCATGTCGTGCGAGCACCCGGGCCTCGAGCCCGGAGCTGGGCCAAGCCGGCTGCGTCCGCGGGCGGAGCGAGTTCAGCTCTTGAGCAGGAACTCGGCCTCGCGGTCGCCGAGCATTAGTTCGATCTCGTCGGCGAGGGCCGGGTGACTTCGCAGGTCCGGGTCGGCGTCGAGCATCTCGATGGCGACCTCACGGGCGGCGACCACCCACTCCTTGTCCCGGCGCAGCGACGCGAGCCGCAGATCGTTGCGGCCCTTCTGGCGCTCGCCCATGATGGTTCCCTCACCGCGCAGCTCCAGGTCGGCCTCGGCCAGATCGAAGCCGTCGTTGGAGCCCACCACCGCATTGAGCCGGGCCTCAGCCTCGGGCGTGGTGGCCTCGCCCACCAGGAAGCAACTCGAACCGTGGAGGCCCCGACCCACCCGGCCTCGCAGCTGATGAAGCTGCGCTATGCCGAACCGACCGGCGTCCATCACCACCATCACCGTTGCGTTGGGCACGTCCACCCCCACCTCGATGACGGTGGTGGACACCAGCACATCGAGCGCGCCGGAGCGGAACAGCCCCATGGTGGCCTCCTTCTCGGCCAACGACACCCGCCCATGAAGCAGGCCCACCCGAAGCCCGGCCAGTTCGCCGCCGTCGCCTGCCAGCAGAGCATGGGTCTCGGTCACCGAACGAACGTCGAGCACGTCGGACTCGTCGATCACGGGGCACACCACATAGGCCTGCCGGCCCTCAGCGACCGCGGCGCGCACCTCCGCCCACACCTGCGCCTCCTCCAGCGGGCCCCGAGCCCACGATGTGGCCGCCGGCAGCCTGCCCGCGGGAAGCTCGTCAAGCACCGACACGTCCAAGTCGCCGTACACAGTCATGGCCGCGGTGCGAGGGATGGGCGTGGCCGTCATCACCAGCAGGTCCGGCGTCACCGAACCGGGGCCGCGATCACGCAGCACGGCCCGCTGCTCCACCCCGAAGCGGTGCTGCTCGTCGATCACCACCACCCCCAGGCGCCGGTACTGCAGGCCCTCCGAGATCAGCGCATGAGTGCCGACCGCGATGTCCACGTCGCCGGCCGCGAGTCCCTCGGAGGCCCTGCGCCGCTGGGCTGCTCCGCGGCTGCCCGACAGCAGCTCGACCCGCAGCGGCCGTTCCCCGCCGAGCCTCGAATCGTCGGGCACCGTCAGGTCACCGAGCAGCGACAGCATGGTCTGGTGGTGCTGTTCGGCCAGCACCTCGGTGGGAGCCATCAACGCACCCTGGAAGCCGCCCTGCACCGCGGTGAGCAAAGCGCACAGGGCCACGACCGTCTTGCCGGCACCTACATCGCCCTGCATGAGCCGATGCATCGGATGCGCCATGGCCAAGTCGTCGACGATCTCGGCGATCACCCGCTGCTGGGCGCCGGTGAGCGGGAACGGCAGCCGGGCAAGGAACCGGTCGACCAACTCACCCCCGACGGCGTGGGCCAGCCCGGCGGTGTTGCGCTCCAGTTGACGTTTACGCCTGACCAGTTCGAGTTGCACCCTCAACAACTCGTCGAAGGCGAGTCGCCGCCGGGCCTCGCTCGATTCGCGCATGGTGGACGGCCTGTGGATGGTGTTGAGTGCGGTGTGGCGGCCCACGAAGCTGAATCTCGCCAGCACGGATGGGGGAACCGGGTCGAGGATCCCGCGTGGCCGGCAGCGGTTGAGGGCCTGTTCGACGAACCTGGCGATCTGCCAGGTGTTCACGTTCGCCTTCTCGGACTGCGGGTACACAGCGAAGAATCGACCGGTCCGATCCCCGACGAGATCCACCACCGGATTCGTCATCTGCAGCGAGCCCCGATACAGCGTCGGACTGCCGAACACCACCACCTGACGGCCCGCTCGAAGATTCTCCTCTTGCCACGGCTGATTGAAGAACGTGAGCTTGAGCCGGCCGGTGTCGTCGGAGATGACCGCCTCGACGAGCTTGCGGCGCTGCCTGGTGGGCCTCGACGAGCTGCGCTCCACCGTCCCCTCCACGAACACCTCCTCGCCGTGGGCCAGATCGGCGATGCAGGCCTGCTTGGTGCGGTCGATGTAGCGGCGCGGGTAGTGCTGGAGCAGGTCCAGCACCGAGTTGATCTCCATCTCGGTGAGGGCGCCGGCCCGTTTGCGTCCGACGTCTCGCAGCCGGTGGACGCTGATGGCGTCGAGATCCCGCAGGCTGAGGGGCGGGTCGCCTTGGGGCATCGGCGGTGTCGCGCGCCCGCCGACGCCTACTCGAGACCGAAGTAGTACGGGTACAGGGGCTGCCCGCCCACCGACACTTCGACTTCCACATGCTGATGTTGCTCGGCCACGTAGCCGACGACGGCTTCGGTGGCGGCCGCCTCCGCGTCGGCGCCGGTGAGCACGGTGAGCAGTTCGTGATCGTCGTCGATGATGGCGCTCAACAGAGAACAGGCCGCGGCGACGAGATCCGGTTCGACGGCTGCGATGCCGTCGGCGCTGATGCCGAGCCAGTCGCCCTCGACGACCGGTCCGGCCGAGGTGGAGGCCTCACGCACCGCCTGGGTGACCTCGCCGTGGGTCACGGCCTGCGCGGCGTCTGTCATCGCGTCGCAGTTCTGGGCTGCGGTGGCCCCTGCTGAGAACGCCAGGAGGCTGGATATTCCCTCGACCACGCTGCGGGTGGGCACCACACCGACGGTGCGTTCGGTCTCGCCGTCGACCTGTTGGGCCACCGGGATGATGTTCTTGTTGTTGGGCAGCACCACGACATGGCCGGTGGGAAGCGAGTCGACGGCTGCGAGCAACTCCGCGGTGGAGGGGTTCATCGACTGGCCGCCGGCCACGACTCGGTGCGCTCCCATCGACGTGAGGATGTCCACCACCCCCGATCCGGCGCCCACGGCCACCACCGAGCATTGGTCGGCATCGGTGATCTCGACCGGCGCGGGTGGTGCCGTGGCGGCGTCGGCTGCAGTCGGGGCCGCTTCGGACTCGAGGTAGGCGTCGGAGTGCTCGGCAGCCTGATCGAGCAGGTCCGTGATCTGGATGCGGTGGGGCCGGCCTACCGCGATGCCGGCCTCGATGGCCGCGCCGATGTCGTCGGTGTGGATGTGGCAGTTCCAGATGCCGTCACCGCCGACCACCACGATCGAGTCGCCGACGGCGCGCCACGCGGCCTTGAAGCCCTCCACCGAGGAGTCGGGCGCGTCGAGCAGGAACATCACCTCGTAACGCAGATCAGCGATCGACGGCTCGTCGGTCGGCTCCGCTGCGGTGACCGCCGCGGCGGGAGGTGCCGACGTCTCGGGAGGTTCGGGCATGGGCCGGCCGTCGAGAACGGCCAGAGCGGCATCGAACAGCAGCAACAGCCCGGCTCCGCCCGCGTCCACCACCCCGGCCTCGGCGAGAACGGCCAGCATCTCGGGAGTGCGCGACAGCGCGTCGTAGCCCCGTTCGCGGGTGGCGTCGAACACTTCAATCAGGTCGCCCCCGGCGGCCGCGGCCTCCTTGGCCGACTCCGAGGCCTCACGGATCACGGTGAGGATGGTGCCCTCTACCGGGCGGGCCACCGCTGAGTAGGCGCCGTCGCTGGCAGCCGACAGTGCCTCAGCCACTGCCGACGCGTCAGGCGCAGCGCCGGCTACGGCCGAGTCGCGCAGCACGCTCGTCACGCCGCGCAGGATCTGGGCCAGGATCACTCCTGAGTTGCCCCGGGCGCCCATCAGCGCCCCGTGGGCGACCGCGGCGCACAGAGGCTCGAGGTCGTCGGCCACGCCGTCGAGGCTCTCGACCACCGATTTCATGGTCAGGGTCATGTTCGCGCCGGTGTCGCCGTCGGGGACCGGGTAGACGTTCAGGTTGTCGATCACATGCCGGTGGGCGGCGAGTCCGTCGTGGAATCCGACGATCACACGACGCAGGGTGGCCGCGTCGAGAGCAAGCGCTGTCATGGCGCCGACAATAGCGGCCCCCTCCGACACGGTCCTCGACGCCTGCCACCCTCGGCAACCCGCCACGCGCCGAGGCGGACACCGGCTCGGCTCCATTCCCGCTCTTGTTCGCCGGCGCTCACGGGCCGCCCGAACCACGGCATGGCTGCCCACGGCCTCGCCCGTATGGAGCAGGTTCGCTCGAACACTCGCTCGGGCCCTAGGCTGCGGCACCGTGCAGGGCGTCATCAAGAGCTACGACCCAGTGACCGGCGATGGGGTGCTCGTCAGCGAAGCCGACCTCGCCGACGTCGACCTTGCATCCGATGCCCTGGAGGGATCCGTGTTCCGGATGCTGCGACAGGGTCAGCGGGTGCAGTTCGACCTCGACGAACACGGTCAGGCCACCCGGTTGCGCCTCGGCTCCGAAGTCGACATGGGCACGCCACAGTTCTGAGCCCGACTGTTTCACAGGACCGAGTCGAGGATCACGGCTCGGATTCCTAGACCCATCAGGAACAGTCCGGTGCAGCCGTAGAGCACGTACAGGTGGCTGCGAAGATGTTGGCGGTAGCTGTAGGCGACGCCCACCGCCACCAGCGCGGTGAACCCGTACAGGGCGTGCAGGTCGGGCGCCGGGCGATCCTCCACGGCCATGAGCCACGACCCGAGTCCAGCCTGCACGAACACGGTGAGCTGCGCGGCTGCGGTGGTCACCCATAGCGCCACCGACCGCAGCCCCACCCGCCGGTGCGCGGCCAGCGCCCACAGCCCGGCCAGCGCATTGGCGAAGATCACGACCCACGAGAACCAGTCGTGAGTCGCGCTCACGGTCGACGCGGTCATCGGGGTCATCGCCGTCAGGCGACGGCTGCTGATGCTCGCAAGGTGTCGATGGTGTCGGCGTCGAGTCCCAGCTCAGCCAGGATCTCGTCAGTGTGTTGACCGGCATGGGGCGGTGGCCGGCGCACCGCTCCCGGTGTGCGGCTGAAGCGGGGGGCCGGGCCGGGCTGAACCGTCCCGGCCACTTCGGTGAAGGTGCCCCGACTCTGGTTGTGGGCGTGCTCGGTGGCCTCGGCCATCGACAAAACCGGCGCGAAGCAGGTGTCGGTGCCCTCCAGCAGTTCGCACCACTCGTCCCGGGTGCGCTGAGCCACCACCGCGGCGAGCTTGACCTTCAGCTCGGGCCAGGCGGACCGATCCATCTGCGCGTCCCACTCCGGACCGTGCAGTCCGAGGCGCTCCCGCAACTCGGCGTAGAACTGGGGCTCGATGGGTCCCAGCGAGATGAACTTGGCGTCGGCGGTCTCGTACACGTTGTAGAAGTGGGCGCCGGTGTCGAGCATGTTGGTGCCGCGCTCGTCGCGCCAGAAGCCCGTCCCGGCCATGCCGAAGAAGGCGGTCATCAGCGAGGCGGCCCCGTCGACCATGGCGGCGTCCACCACCTGGCCCTGCCCGGAGCTGCGGGACTCCAGCAGCGCACACACCATCCCGAAGGCGAGGTACATTCCGCCGCCGCCGAAGTCGCCGACGAGGTTGAGGGGCGGAACCGGAGCCTCGCCTTGCCTGCCGATGCCGTGCAGCGCGCCGGCCAATGCGATGTAGTTCAGATCATGGCCGGCGGCTGAGGCGTAGGGGCCTTCCTGGCCCCAGCCGGTCATCCGGCCGTACACGAGCCGCGGGTTTCGGGCCAGACAGTGCTCCGGCCCGATCCCGAGTCGTTCGGCCACGCCGGGGCGGAACCCTTCGAGCAGCGCGTCGGCTCCCGCCACGAGCGACAGCACCGTATCGACCCCCTCGGCGGACTTGAGATCGACGCCGACCGAGCGCCTGCCCCGGTTCAGGAGGTCACGGGGCGGCTTCTCGGGGTCGCCGCCCCGTACCGCAGAGGCCCGGTCGATCCGGACCACGTCGGCGCCCATGTCGGCCAGCATCATGGCGCAGAACGGCCCCGGCCCGATCCCCGCAATCTCAATGACCCGTATCCCCGCAAGCGGCCCCATGTCCTCGCCCTTTCGTGGTGATCGTCTCCCGCCGGTGAGACTACGTCCACCACCCGACCCTCCGACAGCCCGCTTCAGCCCCGATACCTTGATACATAAACAAACATGTTTTAGCTTGACATTGCATCATTAAGCTCAACATCCATGAGCCGGAGCGGCAAAGCGCTTGCTAGTGCTCTGTCCACAAACGTTTGTGGGGGTCGCGTCCACCACTTTGGGGTTTGTGGGTGCTGGGATTGGGGGATGTCGAAACCATTGCGGGT